>NZ_VPCH01000007.1:0-94646 GCF_013418285.1 Acinetobacter sp. YH12152 | reverse complement strand
GATTCATATTAAGCTTTACGAGGGCGTTGTATCGTCTGACGAGACGTGTATCAAGATGGGAGATATTAAATTGAAGAGCATGCTCTTCAATTTAACCCAAAACTTGGGATTTGTGTAGATACCTATGCCCAATGGGAGAGGGAGCTTTCAAAGTGAATAAATACTTAAACGATTTTTTGGATATCCCCCCTCTCCTTTTAGGAGATAAGCAGCAGTGCTGCGCAAGGGAGAGGTAAATATTTAACTTTTTAAAGCTATGTGAAAAACACCAAAGTCATTAATAATTGATAGCATCTAGCCTACTAAACTCATCATAATTTGAACTATAACCATCTATAACTTTTATAAATCCAGATAAAAATATACAACTAAAGAATTTACAGCCTGCTTAAAACTGTCATTCCAATATGCTAAGGTAAATGAAAAATTGATATAAATCATATTTCAACAGAGGGTTACATCATGTCAAAACAAATTCTTATGCTCGTGGGCGACTATGCTGAAGACTACGAAACAATGGTACCTTTTCAATTTTTAGTTGGTCTTGGTTATACCGTTCATGCCGTTTGTCCTGACAAAAAAGCTGGCGACAGCATTGCCACAGCCATTCATGATTTTGAAGGTGAACAAACTTATAGCGAAAAACGCGGTCATAACTTTGCGATTAACTATGACTTTGATGCAGTTAACTCAGAAAACTATGTCGGCTTAGTGATCCCGGGCGGTCGTGCGCCTGAATATTTACGTATGAATGCACGTGTGATTGAAATCGTACGCGAATTTGACGCGGCGAAAAAACCTATTGCAGCGGTTTGTCATGGTGCGCAAATTTTGGCAGCAGCCGATGTACTGAAAGGCCGTACCTGTTCGGCTTACCCAGCATGTGCAGCCGAAGTTAAACTGGCTGGTGGTCAATATGCAGATATTGCAGTCACGGATGCAGTGACCGATGGTCATTTAGTTACTGCACCTGCATGGCCTGCTCATCCTGCATGGATGGCGCAATTTGTTAAAGCATTAGGCGCAACGATTACCATTTAATGCTCTAGCCACCAAACTAAAGCAAATTGGATCATCATCCATTTAGGGTGAATCCATAAAAAATGCTCCTTGTATAAAAGGAGCATTTTTTATTTACTCAAAATAAAATTAACGAACCACACCTAACTTATTCCAAATTTCTGGGGTTAAAAATTTGGTCACCAATTTATTCAAATCGACATAACGCAGTACGCCCTGTAACTGTTGTTTAATTTCAGGTTTTTTTAAAATTTCATCGCCTGTAATACTACCAAGCTCTTGAAAACTTTCCCCTACCGCTTGCATGCCTTCAGCTTGAATCACGGCTTTGGTTTGTGCCGAACATTGTTCCACCAAGATGCGCTGTAAAACTTGGGCAAGATTTTTATCCAATTGTGTTTTTTGTGCCTCAGTAACATTACTGTATTGTTTTAAATCTGGATGTGCTGCCAAAGCAGAAAAGGTCCATTGTAGAACCGCCGTTTTATCTGCGGCAGTGGTCGATTTTACTAAACATTGACTAAGCTGATCGACCGCCGGACTCGCTAAACTCACTTGCGTCGTCCCAAGCATCGTGAGCGTCAATAAAGTCAAACCTGCTGGTCGTGAAAAACGTAGATGTAATTTTTTAGATAAACCGTAAGCCATAGACCAAACTCCCAAAACTTGAGTCACCTTTGTATCATGAAGTGCTGTATTTGCTGTTTGGTCTATGTAACTCAACTATTCATTTTTGCTAGTAGCTGCATAGATGAGAGGATGAATCGTTGGCCTTCTATTCCAATACCAGTAAAAATGCCCATGGATATCGAGCAAACTATGGGTGGTCAATGTCGATTTATTACTATCCCCTCGCCAGCAGGCAAGTGCTGCATTACGATTATTATGTAGGTCAATAAACTCTGGATTCGAATATTTGGGTTTCGCTGGAATGTATAAAGCATCTCCGGGATTGACCCATAAATCTGCCAAGTAAATCTTACCTAGATTTGGAAAATAACGTCCCACTGAGATGACCAGAGGCAATTGATCCTGATCTGTCGCGCTAAAAATATGCGGAAAGTCATGGTGTTCTAAATCAGTAGCCACATAAGGAAATAAGGTTTTTCCACTACAGTCAGGCTTACCGCCATCTAGATAGGCAAAACAATGACCTGCCATCATGCCGTATTCATATTGAATCTCTGACAGTCGTTTTTGATTTGAATGAATCTGAATCGCTTCACCTGCCTGAACTAAGGTGATACCAAAAGCTGCAGCGGTTTCTCTGGTCGCAACCAATGGCATAAACTCGAAGTGTTGCCCTTCAAATTCAAGCTCCGTTTGCTCCCCCCAATTGGTAATTTTAGTCGAAATTTCGGAAGGCACATCGTAGGGATTTCCCATCGTCATTTTCGCATTGGTGGCTGACTCGGTAATTAAATGAATTCCTGCCCCAAGTGATGCTAAATATGTTGGATGCCCACGATCATTCAAAAAGAAGGGTGTTTGCTCGATATTGACTGTAATCTCTGTTAATTCTCGGTCAAATAATGGTGCATTAAAATAAGTTTCATTTACTGAACTCATGGTTTTTCCTTATTATTTTTTAAAATTTTATCTGAGTACATCATTGGATCAGGATAAAAGCTTATTTCCCCAAATGGCTTTTATCCTGTTGAAGTTTATTTCATACGATTCAACATATTTTTTGCCCCTGCGTGGTTATAGTTGGTCGCTAAGTTTTGTAGGATGCCTTTTGCTCTTGCATTGGCGTTTGGATAACTTTTGCTATATGCAGGCACTGAGGTTAAGCATTTTGCAACGAGCATACCTGATTCAGCATAGGCTCTATTGGCATTTGCACCATTTAATTTGCCATAGCTATAAGCGCGCTGTGCATTATTACAAGCGGTGACTTGGTTTTTTCCTGCATTTAAGTCACGTCGTGCATTGACATATAAGCGCATTTGTATCTGTTGCGATGTTTCTGCAACTGGTTTCACTACAGGTTTATTTTCAGGCTCTTTGGCTTTTGTTTCTTTTTTAGTCTCTACTTCTTTTTTTGCTTCCTCTTTCGCATTGCTTTTTGTTGTCGTTGCTTTTGCTTTGCTTGGTGTGGCTTTTTTAGCTACAGTTTCTTCTTGTTTATTATAGTTTTTGCGACGTTCTTCGGGTCCAATAATTGCTGTATACAAACTCACTAAGCGGGTTTCAGAACGGTCATTCGATTTACGCTCTGAAACGGGTTCAATAGCAACCATCCAACGTTGTCCATCTGCCTGACTACACTGAAACACACCTGTGCTCTGTTTTATACTGCTATAGGTCGCTAATAATTTACGACTCCATGCATTTTTGACTTGGTTCAAATTGCTTTTATTCAGTTGAATAAATTTGCCATTTTTGGCTTGGCAGTAACTGCTCATATTTTGCTTGGGTATAACTGATTCTGCTTCCATATTTTTCTTTTGTGGCCCCCAATCATAGACGTATTCTTTCGCCTTCCCATTTGAGCTATTTAGCCCTTTTTGATTAATCACTTCTTGTGGTGATGCATAATGATTAAATGAATTTGGGTTTAAACTCTGCATGGTTGTACAACCATGTAATGCAAATCCAATACTCCCCACCCATAAAATTGCCTTTAAATTCACAGCAAAAATCTCAAAAAATTCACCCTTAAAAAATAGCGTAATTTAGTGCCTTTCACAATTTTATAATCTTGATTTTATTTATTATTTTTATAAATTTAATCACTAAAATCGTACACGTTTGAGATGTGTGCATATGTTGTTAATTTTAATTTGATGAATTTCACATTTTATTTAAGTGTATTTGTTTATCCTTGGTGAACGGTCATCATCGTTCCCTTTTAGGTTATTTCGCAAGCATTTATGTATCGCTATGTGCTTATCAAATCTGCCATCAGAACAAGCCTCTATTATTAATAATAATATAAAGCTGGGCCTATCCATGATTCGAGCGACAATATGGAATCGAGTAAAAAAACAGCTCATCTAAAAATATTAATCTATTGATTTTATTGAAATATATTAACTTAAAATTAAAGTCATAAAAAAACCTGCATTTTAGTGCAGGTCTATTTTAAACTTATAAAATCAATTATTAATTTTTTCTTCAAATGCTCTTAAACGCTTATAAATAGAAATCAGTTCGATAATGGTTGTCCATGAGGAAATCAGGTATTGGAAGGAATCACGTACACGCCCAAAGACATTTAAAATTTGCATTAATATACCGAGCGTAATTGTTCCCGCAGCAATACTTGGAAACAAAATAAAATATCCATAAATATTATCCAGTTGCATGTACCAAATACGAACCAGATTGAAATAAGCGTAGTGGAAATACAGTCTAAAATAATTAAAACGAACTTTAGTAAATAATTCTTTTAATGTGAAAGGGTCTGCTCGATCTGCATGATCTTCACCATAAACTAACTCTTTACGATATGCCGCTTCGACTTTCTGATTATTAAACTCCAAACCCGGTAGTTTATAACCCACCAGCATTAAAATAACCGTCCCTAAAACCGCCCAAAGGACTGCCGCCCAAACCAATGCATAGGCGATTTCCCCCACGACAGGTAATTTCTTTACATGTGTTGATAAAGTTAGCAGCACAGGTAGAAATGCAATTAAGGTCATCACCGATTCAACTAAGCTAACCCCAAGTCCTTCTGTGGTTTTTGCAAAGCGCATCGTGTCTTCTTGAATACGCTGTGAGGCACCTTCGATGGTTCTCAGTTTTTCCCAATGCGCAGTATAAAAGTCATTCATTGCAGTACGCCAACGAAAAACATAATGACTGACGAAAAACAGGTTCAATACAGCCAGTGTGACATACACCATGGCCACATAGAGAAAAGTCAGTATCTCAGAATATAGCATCGTCACTTCGCCCCCACCACCTGAAAGCATTTTCTGGATCAGGTCATAGAATGGGTTATACCAAGCATTGATCACGACATTACATTCCACACTAAACCAAACATTAAATAGAATAAGTGCGGTTCCCCACACTGACCATCGCTGCCAAGGATTATCTGATTTAATCTTCCAAAAGGCTGCAAAAAGCGCCGTTGCTACAAAAAACCAAACATAGAACCATAAAAATTTGGGACTCCAAAATCGGCTGACAGCAATTGGCAACTCTGCAAGATGATAATTTGCAGGTAAACCGAACATCGTCCCCCAACTATGACCACCGCTATACCATAAGGCGATATTAATTATGAACCATATAAGGAATGATCCAAAAAACCATTTTGGATTTGGAAAAAAAGATTTAAACATTAGTCCTACATTTCCCTGAATCTTTGTTTTTAGTTTGAGTTGCTGATGATAAGTTTTATTTCATTAATTTTCTTGTTCAGATTGAATATTTAACGCTGTTTAATCTGAAATTTAACAATCAAATACAAGACGACACATCATTCTGTTAGCTTAAGCATGAAAACTGAAGTTCACCTTAAATTCATTATTAATCATGCCCTTTTGATGATCTGGTCATTGTTTGTGGAACAAAAGACGCATCTTAGGACATATAATTACAGTTAAAAAGATTGTCATATTTTAAAATTATTTTTGATATCAATAGATTAAAAAACCATAATTTATTTAACCATTATTTAAACTTAAGTTATGGAATTCTCTAAAATATTTTCTGCGATGTAGCTCACGTCATTTACAAAACATGTTTCTTCACCAATAATATGCTAAGTTCAATTAACAACCTATGCTTGGGGAAGTAAAATGGAAAGTGCAATTGTTGAATTACTCAAACCAATTACATTAAATAAAGAAAATTGCAGTCCTTTGGTTTTTGAAACTGGTACCGTTCTAAAAGTGATTATGCAAACGCCAGAAGGCCTTTTGGTAAGTAATGATGACAAATTTAACTTTGTGATTTCATTGAAAGATAAGAATGAAGTTTGGCGCGAAATTTAATTTTCGCCTCACTTTGTGATTTGTTTTTAAATCATATTTATTCTAAGAAATTTAATCATACAATTATTGAATAAACAGGATAAGGTTCTTAAATTCCATAAAAAAAGAATCCTCCTTTTAAGCAAATATTTTTCATAACTTAGCTTAACGTTTAAATCCGTAAATCATATTTTTCTAAAATCGCATTGGTTTTCTGATGCAATCCCTCAAAATAGACTTTACTCACCAGTGCTGAAGGCTTGTTTTTTGGCAATGGACGAATTTCATGTGCGTGCGGAAAACGTTCAGTAAAATCAAATCGTTTAACCACTTTTTTAAACTCATCAATCACAAGATTTTCATCTTTACAAAAAACATCGTAGGCTTGCTGTTTTTCTGCATCCCAAAACTGCTTAAATGCATCTTGAACACTTTGGCCATTCAGCATTCGTGGCATTTGTTCATCAATAAATTTCTGAATCAAATCCATTTTTTTATACATTTTTCGGTCATTACTGAGTAAAGATTGGAGTTGTTGCTGCTGTTTCGCTCTTTGAATCGAGGACGGTGGCGCAGCAGCAATCATATTTAATAATGTATAAATATAATCCTGATTTACATAATCACTAATAATAAAATCTAAAGCAAAATTCACGTCACGTAGCACTGAATCTTTTTCAACTGCTGTACCTTTATTTATTCTGTCATATAAATCTTTATATTTAGATTTATAGTCTTCAAGTTCTTGCGGCACTATAACTGCGTTATCAACATCAAAGTCTGTATACATTTTCAGTTGTGAATGTAGACGAATCACATCACGAAAAGCTTGAATAAACTGCAACTGCTGACTTTCGAGTTTTAGATCATCTACTGACTGACACTCAGGTGTTATTTTTCTTAATTCACTAACACACTTATTAAATTCTGCTAATTGTTGATCCAACGGTGGCACAATCACTTGCTCAAAATTTTGGTCGTCTGCAAAAGTAGAAAGAGCTTTATCTGTTGCCTGCTTTAAATTTCTAAAACACACGACATTGCCAAAAGCTTTTGTTGGCTTATAAATACGGTTTGTACGCGAAAAAGCCTGAATTAAACCGTGATATTTTAAGTTCTTGTCGACATAAATCGTATTAAGTGGCAATGAGTCAAAACCTGTCAGGAACATATTCACCACCAACAGCAAATCAATTGGTGGCCCTTTAAGCTCCCCAACTTCTTTAGGTGGTTTAGGTACTTTGAAGTACTTAACTCGATCACCTAGATTTTTATAATATTCATAAAATCCTTCGTCACAGTTATAGCTAGTCAGATGGCGCGTATTGAATTCTGCAATGATCCGTTCAAGTTGTGCTTTACGCCCCATATCAACTTGACTCGGCTGTTCTAGTTCTTCTTCAGAAATCGTACCTGTTGTGGAGTCATTAGCGTCGTTTGTCGTATCCTGCGCTCCAAAAGAAAAAATCGTACCAATCACTAAAGGGGTATAAATTTCTTCCTTCTTGTCCGCTTCTGCAACCAACTCTGCTTGGACTCTGGTAAATATTTCATAATATTGAAGTAGGACATCTACTGAGCTGACACAAAACATTGAACAAAATTCGCGTTTTGCCGTTTTTTTGTCATGATTTTTTAAAATATAACGTACAATTTTTTCTAAGCGCTCAGGGTTGTCATACAGCTCTTTAGTATCGATGCCTTGTATTTTTTCATCACCTGCATTCACCTGATGAGCGGTAAATTGTCCTACGTAATCAATTTGAAATGGTAAAACATTTTTATCTGCTATCGCATCGACAATCACATATTTATGCAGTCGTTTAGGGAATAGATATTCTGTGGTGTATTTCACGCCACCAATGCTTTGACAGTTCACAGGAAAAATAGGCGTGCCTGTAAAACCGAACATTTGCGCCTGTTTAAAGAAGCGTTTGATATTTTGGTGAGTATCACCAAATTGACTGCGGTGGCATTCATCAAAAATAAATACGACTTTTTTATCTGCCAAATCAGCGATCAATTCTCTGAATTTAGGGAGTGTAATTGCGTTATTCAGCTTTTGAATGGTCGTCACGACCAATTTATCTGTAAGTAAATTGCTTTCATTTTTTCGTGAGTTCAGCCGTTTACCGATGAGCTGTTCGACCAATGTTTTGGTGTTGGTCGTTTGGTCTACGCAGTCGGGAACAAAGGCATTGAACTCTTTAGTGGTTTGATTATCGAGGTCTTTGCGGTCCACAACAAAAATTACTTTTTCTATTTCTGGCAACTGACGCATGATTTCACTGGCTTTAAATGCCGTGAGTGTTTTCCCCGAACCCGTTGTATGCCAAATATAGGCATGATCGGTTGAGGTTTTCACATGCTGAATCATGTTTTCAACTGCATAGACTTGATAAGGTCGCAGCACCATTAAGCATTCATTGGTTTGATGCTGAACGATGTATTTACTGATCATTTTCGTAATATGTGCGGCGTTTAAAAATGCTTCGGTAAATTTACTCAAATCATTAATTGCTTTGTTGTTTTCATCGGCCCATGGAAATGTAAAATCAAACAGTGGCGTACCGTGTGAATAATATAAGCAATTTACGCTGTTGCTAATGACAAAGAGCTGGATGTATCCAAACAGACCTTGTCCAGATGTATAGGCGTCTTTACTGTAGTTATGCACTTGGTGAAACGCTTGTGCGATTTCTACGCCACTACGCTTAAGTTCAACTTGTACCAACGGAAAGCCGTTGATCAATAGCGTGACATCAAAACGGCTGGTTTCTGTACCGTCATCGCCATATTGAACAGTCACTTGATTGGTGACCTGAAAGATGTTTTTTGTTGCGTCATCGCTTAAAAAACGCAGTGTTTGGGTCGTACCATCATCATGTTTAAGCTGATATGAACCACGCAATAGTTTGGCTTTGCCGAAAATCGTATGTTCGCTGCTCAGGTAATTCCACACCTGTTCCCATTGCTCATATGTGAGTGGTGCAGTCAGTGCGTTAAATTTTTCTATTTGATTTTTTAAGTTTGCGAGTAACGCTGTTTCGTTTCTGTACTGAACACGTTCGTACCCTAAAGTTGTTAAGTGCGCTATAAATTGGTTTTCGAGTTCAAGTTCTTTTTGGGTCGACATTTATAATACTGCTCAGTTTTTAACTATTGGTATGTATATCTTTTGATTCTAATAGATTTATTATATTTTTCAATCTCTTAAATTCATCAAATAAATATCTAAACTGATGATACAGATCACTGTTTTTTCTTTTAGGAATCCTTCAGTACTTTCTTAAATAAAAAAATTCCCACCTATGAATAAATGCAGGAATTTTATGAAGCAATATAAACAATCAGACAAACATTTGCTGTAACAAGCCTTTTTTCCACTGTTTGACTTGTTCAATTTGCTGTGCAACAGTTTCAATTTTTTGGTCAATGGCAGATAAGAAATCTGCGATTTTGGTTTGTTCTTCTAGGCAAGGAAGTTGAATCATACAAAAACCAATTTCACCCAAATTAATCTTCTTAGGAAATGCTACATGAATAGTTCTTTCATGCAGTTCTCTTTGAAAATTTTGCGATTTAATGTACTGATCAATAAACGAAGAATTATCTCCATGTTTTATCTTAATGAGTGCTAAGCTTACATAAAAAGAAGCCCTTACATCCCAATCTATCAATCGACTCGTACCAATATCACCAATGCGAGTCATTAGAATGTCACCTTTTTGTAAACTTACGCGCTTTAACTCAGATTGATATACATCTTCAGCAATAAATTTCGTATTTGAGAAATCATTCGCTGTTACATGCTCAACACTATAAAAAGGCACACCTTGTTCAACATAATTTGGAGTTTGATGTGTACCATCATAAACATCAGCAATATCTTTGAGCTGATAATTCTTGCATTCCCCAAATTCACTCCCATCATCCGCTTTAAAACGAATCTGCTGGCTAAACAGCTTTTGCATCATGCCCTGTTTATATTGGCTCAGCAGTTCATGTTTTTGGCTCAGTTGACCAATCCTTTCATCCACGACGGAAAGGAAAGAAGCGATTTTGGTTTGTTCTTCAGCAGTTGGTAAATCAATCTTTAATTCTGCAAAATTTGATTGCCCAAGAGTTTTGTTTCGACCTGCACCACCTGGTGAAGCAAATTCTAAATAACTTTGCCCTTTATCTGTTATAAACATATAGCGTAAAAAATTAACATCAGATAAGCCATCTTTGGGTGCATACATTGGAAAACGATGTGAAGCAATTAATCCATTTTCTTTATCTGATGTAACAGCGATAGCTCTTTCCCAAGCGAATACAATGTTTACTACAAGAGCATTTGGCACTACCCAAAAAACTCTTTTATTACCAAGTTCTTTACCTGTTACTGACTCTTTATGAAAAATACCTTTACCATGGGAGCGAATTCCGATTTGTATATAATTTTGAGTACCTACCACATTAACTGGATTAGATATACGCTCAAGAAAAGAATCTAATCTTTTCTTGCTCCAATTCCCCTCAAACTCTTTAAACCGTAACTTAGGCGAAGCCATTACTTCACCTCCGCAAACGGAGAATCAATCCCTAACTCTTTACAAAAACCTGCAATCACCGCATCAGTTTTTAGACTTTCAACTTCTAAGGCTTGAAGCTGTTTCGCTAATGCATCTAAATCAATTTCAGCTTCCGCTTCAAAAGTATCGACATAACGCGGAATATTCAAATTGTAATCATTGTCAGCAACTTCTTGCAGACTCGCTACATATGCATATTTTTCAATATTTTGACGGTTTTCAAATGCACCAACAATATTATCTAAATGCTCTGGCAAGAGCTTGTTTTGATTCTTTTGCTTATCAAACTCGTTGCTCGCATCAATAAATAAAATATTGTCGCTATGCTCACGGTTTTTCTTCAACACCAACACACAAGTTGGAATAGTCGTGCCATAGAAAATATTAGCAGGCAAACCAATAATCGTATCAATCACATTTAACTTTTCAATTAGATGCTTACGAATATGCCCTTCACTCGAGCCACGGAACAAAACCCCATGCGGCAGTACGATGGCCAAAGTGCCATTTTCATCTAACTGATAAAGCATGTGCTGTAAAAACGCCATATCGGCCTTAGAACTTGGGGCTAGCTTGCCAAAATCACGAAAACGCGGATCACTTAAGTATGACTCACTCGCAGACCATTTAGCCGAAAATGGTGGATTCGCTACAATCGCATCAAATTTCAGTTCCATATGCTGTGGACGTTTTAAAGTATCTTCCTGCTTAATTTCAAACTTTGAATAATGCACATCATGCAAAATCATGTTCATACGTGCCAAGTTATAGGTCGTACGATTCATTTCTTGACCGTAAATCGCATCCACATCGCCGACTTCACGCTTTACACGTAGCAATAAAGATCCTGAACCACAAGTCGGGTCATATACACTGCGTAGACGTTCTTTACCTAAGGTGACAAGTTTTGCAAGCAAAGTCGAAACCATTTGCGGTGTATAAAACTCACCTGCTTTTTTACCAGCACCTGAAGCAAATTCACCAATGAGAAACTCATAAGCATCGCCTAAAATATCAGACTCAGTATTCGACAAATCAAAATTAATATCGTCTAAATGTACGATCACACGGCTAATCAGCTCATTGCGGTCATCAGGCGTATTTCCTAACTTGGTCGAACTTAAATCCATGTCTTCAAACAAATGCGAAAAATCATCTGCCGCATCTGTACGCAGCGTACTTTGCTCAATTGCCTTAAGGGTTTTAATTACATCATCCAAAATGTATTTTTTTGCTCGAGCCAATGTTGCCATACTATGGAACAATTCTTGTGGCGCTAAGAAATAGCCCATACTGGCAAGACATTCTTCACGAACAGCACTCAAATATGCTTGATTAATTTCAGTATCTTCAACCAATTCTGCAAACTTAATTTGATCAGGCGCCAAAATGTCGTTGGCATTATTTTGAATTTTTTCAGACAAATATTTGTAGAAGATCAAGCCCAAAATGTAATCACGGAATTCATCTGCCCCCATTTTACCGCGCAAAGTATTGGCAATATTCCAGAGTTGTTTTTGCAGTTCTTGAAGCTGGACTTGAGTCATTGTTGTACCAAAAAATGTTTTTAATTAATCATAAAAAAAGCCGAACCCGAAGGTTCGACTTTTTAGAATTTTGGTGGAGATGGCGGGAGTTGAACCCGCGTCCGCCAGCACTACGCTCGAGAATACTACATGCTTAGATATCGTCTATTGATTTAGCTCTTTGTGACCCGACGAACAGGGTACAAATCGCGATCCTTTAAGATTTAGTATAAGACCCCAAGGCTTGATCTTATACGGACTTGTGTGCGTTCGCTTCAGTCGGGACCCCTAACCACAAGTATTCAGGGATGCGGACAAGCTGCCCTTAGGCAGCTAGAGCGTAAGTTTCGTCGTTTGCGACTAAAATATGCAAATTTGATTTACGAGAGAAAATGCGCTCTCGACATGTATCTATGAGTTTCATCACCAGCGTCGAAGCCAGAAACATCCCCAAAGTAGCGTCATCATAGCATAACTGCAAAAAATTGCGATGCAATTTCGAAACAATTACACATTGATCTGCGCTTAATTACATAATTGCGCTAATATTTTATTTTTCAAGACCGCAAAAGAAAAATATATGAGCTATTTATTGGCACTCGATCAAGGAACGACTTCAAGTCGTGCGATCATTTTTAACGAACATGGACAAGTTCAAGCTACAGCTCAACGGGAAACCCATATTCAAACCCCACATTCGGGTTGGGTGGAGCAAGATGCTCAGGAAATTTGGAGTACCCAAATTGCCGTCGTACAACAAGCGCTCGCCTCTGCTCGCATCCTCGCCAAAGACATCAAAGCCATTGGCCTGACCAATCAGCGTGAGACCACTGTGGTTTGGGATAACCGAACAGGTCAACCACTTGCTCCTGCAATTGTTTGGCAAGACCGCCGTGCAACCGAGTGGTGTGGGCAACTAACTCAACAAAACCTCAATGACCTCATTCACAAAAAGACCGGTTTACGTATCGACCCCTATTTTAGTGCTGGGAAATTGGTCTGGTTATTAGAACACACTCAAGGTCTACGTGAACTCGCTGAGCAAGGTCATGTGGCTTTCGGCACAATTGATAGTTGGTTGGTGTGGAATCTGACGCAAGGTGCAGAGCATGTGATTGAAGCCAGCAACGCCTCACGAACCATGCTAATGAACTTGCAGCAACAAGCATGGGATGAAGAACTCTTAGAATTATTCGATATTCCCCTTTCGGTCCTTCCTAAAATCATCAGTTCAGATGAATATATTGCAGATACCGCGACAGGTTTACTTGGCGCAAACATTCCCATTACCGGCATTTTAGGTGATCAGCAATCTGCGTTATTTGGACAATCATGCTTTGAAGCAGGAACAGCAAAAAACACCTATGGTACCGGCTGTTTCATGCTCTTTAACACCGGCACTGAAGCTCAATATAGCCACAATAAATTACTCTCGACACTTGCATGGCAAGCTCAAGGTCAAACCCATTATGCACTAGAAGGCAGTGTATTTATGGCTGGCGCAATCGTGCAATGGCTAAGAGACGGTTTAGGGATTATTCAAAAAAGCAGTGATGTTGAAAAACTCGCGTGCCAAGTGGAGCATACCGATGGCGTGGTTTTGGTTCCTGCCTTTACTGGGCTAGGCGCTCCGCATTGGGATAGTGATGCCCGTGCCCTCCTCTGTGGAATGTCACGTGGTACAAATAAATCCCACATAGCTCGTGCCGCCTTAGAGGCCATTGCCTTTCAAGTGTCGGATGTATTGACCGCCATGCAGTCAGACCTGTCTAGTCCACTTAAAGAACTCAGGGTCGATGGCGGTGCCAGTAGCAATGATATGCTGATGCAATTTCAGGCCGATATTTTAAATGTGCCTGTACTGCGTCCTAAACTTTTAGAATCAACAGCATGGGGCGCTGCCGCAATGGCCGGACTCAAAGCGGGTGTGTTTTCAAATCTTGATGAAATTGCTGCATCATGGCAATTAGAACGTGCTTTTGAACCAAAAATGAATGCTGATCAACGTGAATTTCATTTGGCTCAGTGGCAGTCTGCACTCAAACGGGCGCGCTCGGACCTTTAATTTTTTTCAATCAACACCGTATGCAATAAAAAAAACCGCTCATTTGAGCGGTTTTTTTATACTTGATAATATTTAATGTGCATGACCACCACCCACACCTGCTTTAGGTCGCGGACAGAGCCAAATGATCAGTGCAGCGAATATAAAGACACCCGTCAAGACTAAAAACACATGATTGGCTGAAAGCGTTAAGGCTTCTTTATCCACCAAACTGGAGATATATCCCAAAGCAGCTTCTGAACTCATTCCATGATTCACCAAGGTGTTTTGTACCTCAGTAACATGTAAATTACTGACCATTTCACTGCGTGCGACTTTGGTGTGATCATCCCAAATGGTAACAGCAATCGATGCGCCAATAGCCCCAGCCATGGTTCTTAAGAAGTTCATCAAACCTGCCGCAGATGCCATGTCTTGTGGCAGTACAGATGCTAAGGCCATATTTGACAAGGGAATGAAGAAAAATGGCACGGCAAAACCTTGTAATATTTGCGGTAAAGCCAAAGCCATAAAGTCCGCATCCGTGGTCCAAAAGGCGCGCATAAGGGTTACACCGCCCAAGATACTTAAACCAAAACTCGCTAAAGCACGTTGATCGTATTTGGTTGCAAGCTTCGCAACAATTGGCGACATGGTCAGACTACCGACGCCCATCGTTGCAGTGAGATAGCCTGCCCACGTTGCGGTATAGCCCAAGTTGATCTGTAACCACTGCGGAATCAGGACAATACTCCCGAAGAAGGCACCAAAACCAAAGGCCAAAGCCAAGACCGAAATGGTAAAGCTTCGGTACTTAAACAGCAGTATATTCACCACAGGATGCCGCTCAGTCAGCTCCCAAATCGTAAAAACGATCAACCCGACAAATGCCGTCAGTGCCAGTACCACGATAAATGGATTATTAAACCAATCTCGTTCATGACCCAAGTCCAACATCAATTGCAAGGCACCGATCCACAACACCAACAGCAGTAAGCCACCGCGGTCTATTTTCAATTTCTGCGTTGGAGTTTCAGCCGTTTTCAGTAAGCGCATCGCTGCGATAGCACAACCGATCCCGACAGGAATATTGATAAAGAAAATCCAATGCCAAGATAAATTATCACTGATCGTACCACCCAAAATTGGACCTAAAATGGGACCAACGACGGTAGTCATTGCCCACATCCCCATGGCTTGGGATTGCTTTTCAGGAGGGAAAATGCGCATTAACAACGTTTGGCTCAGTGGCATAATCGGGCCACCAAACAAGCCTTGCCCAATTCGGCAAAACACCAACATTTCCAAACTGGTCGATAAACCACACAGTATCGAAAATACTGTAAAGCCAAACAGGCTGATCACAAAAACCCGTACAGAACCAAAGCGTCCAGCGAGCCAACCGGTTAATGGCACACAAATCGCTTCTGCCACAGCATAGGAGGTAATGACCCATGTCCCTTGGGATGCCGATACTGCAAGGCTACCGGTAATATGCGGCACAGATACATTGGCAATGGTCATGTCGAGCACAACCATAAAGTTCGCCAATGCCAAGACCAAGGCAGCGAGAATCAGACGACCACCTTTTAGGTCAGTCATTTGCATTTGCTGATTCATAGGCAATTACTTCGATTTCAGGTCAATCGTCGCTTCCATAGACAGCCCCACACGGAGTGGATGTTCTGCCAACTCTTTTGGATCTAAACGAATCCTCACAGGTAAACGCTGAACCACTTTAATCCAGTTCCCTGTGGCATTTTGCGCAGGAATCAAGGCAAATGCTGAACCTGTACCACCAGAAAAACCAGTGACTATGCCATTAAATTTAACTTTGTCACCATACAGATCAGACGTCAGTTCAACTTTTTGACCCGCTTGCACCCCTGCCAATTGGCTTTCTTTAAAGTTGGCATCGACATATAACTGAGAGACTGGCACCACCATCATTAATGACGTTCCCGGTGCAATGCGTTGCCCAACTTGAATATTACGACGTGTCACCACACCATCAAAAGGTGCTTTGATTTGTGTACGTTCTAAGTCCAACTGAGCTTGTTGTAGACGTGCTTGTGCAACTAAAACATCTGGGGTTGAGTTTTCATTGCTATCTTGAATTAATGCATCATTCGCCGCTTTATTACTTTGTGCCGCTTTTTGACTAGATTTGGCTTGAGCGAGTCCTGCTTGAGCCACATCAAAACTGGCTTTAGCCGTATTCACAGCACTCTGCGCTGTGCTTAATTCTTCTTTAGAAATCGCACCTGAAGCTGCCAATTGTTGACGACGTTGTAATTCATCTTGAGCTTTATTCAGATCGGCTTGTGCCTTGGCGACTTGTGCGCTTGCACTTTGAATTGCATCATTACTGACAAAGATTTGCGAGTTTAAAGAACTACTATTCGCCGCAGTTTGTTTGTATTGGCGTTTTGCTTTAAGTAATTCAGCCTGTGCCTGAGCTAAGGCAATTTCAGCATCACGAGCATCAATGCGAACAAGCACATCGCCTTTTTTCACTTGCTGCGTATCACTCACCAAAACATCTGCCACTTGCCCCGTGACCATCGAGGTAATCGACGCTGTTTCTGCACCGACATAGGCATTATCGGTACTGACGGAATGATTTAGAAATATTGACCAAATCAAATACATCACCAAAGCAATCACGATCAATACAGCCACTATACCAAGGCCTTTTTTTCTGCGTGCTTTTAATTCCTGATCGGTGGGCTGCTCTGTAGATGGGGTTTCTGGCAGGTTACTAACGGTATCTGTCATAGATTTGTCCTAAATCTAGCAGACTTGGTCATGGCATCATGAGCTTTGCAAAGCATGTCAACTTTGCTGTCAGATAATGGTGTCGTGAGAAAGTCTATCTTCTTCAATTTTCCGGCATTTTAAAGCTAAAAAATCATATCCTGAGAATAGAAAATGTAACTCGTCAGTCTTTTTTTCGTCGGCAACAGGATAAAATCATGCCCTGCTGCCAATACTGGACTTTATTTTTTCATCATTTTGAATGTGTTAACTTAAAAATGGCTTAATAAGCATACGATGCAATCGCCGTTGCAATCGCTTTACCTTCATCATTGACCATGGTCATACGCATAGTGCAACCCTTACGGCCTAAACGTAAGGTTTCAGCTCGTGCAACGAAATACTGTCCACGTCCTGGCGCCAAATAATCCACACGCATATCGACGGTCGCTAAGCGAGATACCTTTTTACTCGTTTCTGCTAGATCTTCAGCTGTGGCCTTTTTATACAATTCTGCCATTGCAGAGATACCACCGATACTGTCGAGTAAAGTTGCCGCAACACCACCATGTAAAATTTGGAATGCGACATTTCCTATTAGATTACTGGCCATGTCCACACGTGCTTCGATCTGACCATCGATCACCGTCATTTTCATTGCATTGTGTACAAAAAATGGGGAGCTGTTAAATGCTTGAGCAATGTTATTTAATAAAGTATCGATTTCATTCTTCGAGTTTAGGTCAATATTACCGGTCCAACTCTTATTTACATCTGTCATAGCCTACTCGAATCGCTGTCATTGAATAAAAAAATAATACGGGGTGCGCCAAACCCTCATTATGCGTCTACAATAGTCAAAGTTTAATACTGATCAATGAGATTGTTATGACCTATACGTTCAATCGTCCAGCTTTTCCTGCCACTCGCATGCGTCGCATTCGTAAAAATGACCAGCTTCGCGCTATGGTGCGTGAAACTCAACTGACGACTGATCATCTCATTTATCCAGTATTTGTGTTGCCAGGCCAGCAACAAACTCAAGATATTCCAAGCATGCCAAACGTACAGCGTCTATCTGCTGACTTGTTACTAAAAAAGGCAGAACGTTTACTCGAATTGGGTATTTCAAAATTAGCTTTGTTCCCAGTTACACCACAGGAAGATAAAAGCTTAACGGCTGAAGCAGCTTGGCATGAAGATGGCTTAGTCCAAAGCACCATCCGTTTATTAAAAAAAGAACTACCAGAAATGGTTCTCATCACTGATGGTGCTCTCGATCCATACACCACACATGGTCAAGACGGTATCATTGATGATACCGGCTATGTACTGAATGATGAAACCGTTGAATGCTTAATTAAACAAGCACTCAGCCATGCCGAAGCGGGTGCAGATGTGGTTGCACCAAGTGACATGATGGATGGTCGTATCGGCGCAATCCGCCAAGCGCTTGAAGCCAATGGCCATATCTATACCAATATCATGGCCTATTCTGCAAAATATGCGTCTAGCTTTTACGGTCCATTCCGTGATGCGGTAGGTTCTTCAAGCAACCTCAAAGGTGGCAATAAATACAATTACCAAATGGACATCGGTAACCGTGCAGAAGCTCTACATGAAATCGCACTCGATATTCAAGAAGGCGCCGACATGGTGATTGTAAAACCAGGTATGCCGTATTTAGACATCGTCCGTGAAGTTAAAGATAACTTCGGTGTTCCAACCTTTGTCTATCAAGTAAGTGGTGAATACGCCATGTTGGCAGGTGCCATTCAAAATGGTTGGTTGTCTGATAGCGTGATTATCGAGTCGCTTATGAGCTGCCGCCGTGCAGGTGCAGATGGGATCTGGACTTACTTTGCTGAAGATGCAGCACTCATGTTGAAAGACATGAAATAACCTGCAAAGCCTTCCTGAAATGGTGACGTTCAGGAAGGCTTTTTATATCTGTAAAAGTCAAAAACAGTCATGGAAGAAAAACTTCGGCATAGCTGAAGTTTAGATCAAACTTATACATTCATCGGTTAAAAGAACATGAATATTGCCATTATTGGGGCGGGTGTAAGTGGTTTACTCACCGCATTGGAATTGGTCGAACGTGGTTGTACGGTGACAATTTTCGACAAACAACGCACAGGTTCTGCTGCATCATGGGCCGGTGGTGGCATCCTCTCCCCGATGTATCCTTGGCGATATCCCAATGAAGTCAATGCGCTCGCACGTTATGGCAAGCAGAGCTACCAAAAATGGAATGAAAAATTAAAACCTATGACTGGGATTGATTTTGAAATTCATGAAACTGGCATGTTGATTTTTGATGAAGATGATTTTGAAATCGGTTTAGATTATGCCCGTTTGCACCAAGACCCAATGCAACAGGCGGAATATTTACAATCCGAGCAAATTGAGCAGATTAATCCTCACATTTCAGCACGCTTTGCACATGGCATTTATTTTTCGCAATTAGCCAACATCCGTAATCCGCGACTTTTGCAGTCATTAACGGCTTATTTACAGCAGCATCCTAAAGTTCAGATTTATGAACATTGCCCGATCCACCAATTAAACCGTTCGGACAATCGTATCCAGTCCATCACCACCGCAGATGGTACACAACATACAGCTGATCAATTCGTTATTGCCACGGGCGCTTGGTCAGCCGCATGGAGTGAACAACTAGACATTGAGATACCCGTACAACCCGTACAAGGACAAATGCTTCTCTTTAAAACTCCGCAGAACTGGTTGCCGACCATGTGCATGAATAAGGTCATGTACTTAATTCCACGCCAAGACGGTCATGTGGTTTGCGGCTCAAGTATGCGCCAATGTGGTTTTGATACTCAGACCACAGATGCAACCTTACAGCATATTCAAGAATCTTGCTTTGACATGGTGCCAGAGCTTGCCAACTTTCCGATTGTGAAGTCTTGGGCTGGCCTGCGTCCATCTTCCCCTGAAGGGATTCCGTATATTGGGCAGATGCCAAATTACGACAATCTATGGGCAAATTTTGGGCATTTTAGAAATGGTTTATGCATGGGACCAGCTTCAGCTCAGTTATTGGCTGAACTGATGACTGGGGAAACGCCTTCATTCAATGCAGACCACTATAGTCCGACTCGCCTGTTTCAAGATGCGTTATTAAGCGTCGACTAATGGTCAATAGGCCAATTTCAATTAAGCCAATAAATCCTGTAAGGCTTCTTTTAACGTCGGAAATTTAAACTCAAAGCCTTGCTGTAATAAAGCAACTGGCTGAACCAATTGACCATTTAAAATTAATTGCGATTGCTCACCCAATAAAATTTTAAAGATAGTTGCAGGCACATTGAGCCACGGCTTTTTGGCTAATTGACGTGCTGCAATCTGCGCAAACTGAGCCTGCGTCGTTTTTTCAGGCGCAACCAAATTGAAAATATGCGGATCGATTGGCGTGGGTTCAAGCAATGCATGTTTTTTCTCTGCTTGTTTCATTAAAAACAGCATACTTCGGATCACATCTTGTATATGTATCCACACAAAAGGCTGCCGACCGGAACCTATTTTGTTGACCAAATTGAGCTGAATCGGTCGCAGCATTTGCGGTAAGATTCCGCCACCTTCAGCCAAGACCACACCTAGTCGTGTGATAATGGTATTTTGTTCAGGAAATTGGCGTGTGACTTGCTCCCAACTTTGGCATAGCTCTGACATAAAAATGGCTTGTGGTGCAGCATTTTCATCGCACACTTTTGTCCATTGTTCTTCAATATCAATACCATAATAGCCAACAGCCGAACCTGAAATAATGCATTTCGGAAAAATTTTACGTTTACGTAAATATTGATACAGCGCTTCTGTGGTTTTGACCCGACTTTCTAATAATTGCTGTTTACGCGTCTCTGTCCAGCGACCTTTGCCGATACTTTCACCTGCAAGATTAATCACATAATCAATTCTGTCATGAGGAATTTGATCGAGCTGCTGTACCCAAGTTAAATGTGGTGATTTAGAAATACGCCCAGCCTTACGACTGAGCCCAATCACTTTATAATCCGCAGCTAAAAGTGCCTTGATGAGATGTGTGCCAATAAAACCGCTGCCACCCGTCAGCAGTACTGTGGGCTGATGCATAATTTGTTCTTATCTATAATGAAATAATACTGTTATCTATAGAACAAGATCACCAGATGATCAAGCTTTATGCGCCAAACTTTTGAGAAGCCATCCGCTGTGCTTGCGGACCATAAAACCAATAGGTGATTAAATACAAAGGGATAGCCATCAGTAATAACATGATCACCATTAAACTCATAAACTGAGGATGTTGAACATAGAGCATTAAATTTTGCCAAATTTCAGGATCTTTTCTTGAAAAAATTGCGATACCCAAAAGTACAAAACCAAAATTATATAACCAAAAAATCAGGCTAAAACCTAGGGTAAATTTTTTACGTTCTGCCTGTGTCGGTGCTCTCTGATTTTTATTTAAAAACCGAAATAACACCACGATCATGGCAATCAGATAGGGTACGACCGTTAAAATAGCACCCACACCCTGTGGCAATAATGCTGCGATCACACCGCAAATACAGGTCATGATTAAACAAATGAAAAAAAACAAGAAAAAATAACGTGTTAAAGACACCATGACCCTAACCCAAGAAGAAGTTGACACCTAGTATAAAAAAAAATGCATTTTTTTTCATTTTCATGTCAACCAATCTGTAATCAGCTACGTTATATAGGGTACAAGGTCTGTAGCAACCGATGATTTGGACGGCATCCACAATGTTTCGGTGACCTTTTTAAAAGCAATAAGTTTCATTTTGAATTTAAGTATGAACAGCAGCCATCACTTAAATTTGAAATCGATTTTTTGACCGACGATTTCATCATCACTCGAATCGTCGGTCTTTTATTTTGTGCCTTATGTATTCAGCATTTAATTTTTATATTCTACACCCAAAAAAATCAGCCGATAAAATATCGACTGACTAAAAACTTGCTGCAACTTTAAAATAAGTCACAACAGCAAAGCCATGTTATGCAGCACAATAGCGATTACGCCCCTGTCTTTTCGCTACATAGAGGTTTTTATCGACCTGATCCAAAAATTGCATTCGATTATCTAGATCTGATGGAATAATGGTTTTTACCCCCATGCTGAGTGTGACGAGTTCAGACACCGCTGAAGCTTTATGCGGTAATCGTGCAGCACGCACGGCCTCCATAATTCTATCGGCCATCACTGCTGCTGCTGCCTCATTGGTTTCTGGTAAAATCCAAGCAAATTCCTCACCACCAAAACGCGCGACTAAATCACGAGGTCGTGTACAACAAGATTCCAAACTTTTCGCAATTTGACGCAGACATGTATCCCCAATCACATGACCATTCAAGTCGTTGTATTGTTTAAAATAATCCAAATCGATCAGAATTAAACTCAGTGGCTTTTGTGTGCGTATCGCGTTCAACCATTCGCGTTGATAAAAGTCATCAAACAAACGTCGATTGGCAATACCGGTTAAGCCATCTTTATATGAATATTCTTCGAGCTGACGTTGCAATTTTTGTAACTGTTCTTCTTGTTTTTTACGTTCGGAAATATCAAACATAAATCCAACGAGGCAATCTACATCACCATTTGGTTTACGCACGACATGCACAACATCACGTATCCAAAGATATGAACCATCCTCTTTAAGTGCGCGATAATCTGCCTCATGATCTATACCAGCCATCGACTGCGAAACACAATAATTCAGCACAAAATCACGGTCTTCCTCATGCATACGTGATGCCCAGTCCTGAACGGTGCGCCAAGTATTTTGCTTCCAACCGAGCAACTTTTCAATTTGCGGTCCAATATAGCTGAATGTTTTACTGTCCCAATCAATACACCAAGGAATGGCTAATGTAGACTCTAATAAAGTCTTATACACCATACTATTTGCAAGTTTTTCTTCATCAAAAGGATTATTTGGCATGTTGCATCTCCTGCTACCCCAAATGCAGGTAATACACCTGCTGTACAACAATTGATCTATATACAGGATTAGAACAACATTTTATATTCCTAGTTCTTGGTATTTTTTAGCCTAATTTCAAATCTCTGCTATTTGAAATGTGCAATCCATCAAACAAAGAGTAATAACAATGAACCAGCTCTGCTATTTTGAAATTCAAAGCTCCGATCCAAAGCGTGAAGTTGCCTTTTATTCTGCGGTTTTCGGTTGGTCATTTATCCCAGTTGAAGGGCTACCGATTCAATACTTCCGTATTGAAACTCAAGGCATTCATGGTGGCCTGTTAGAGCGCCCTGCTCAGACTCCACCAACGCACTGCGGCACCAATGCATTTACCTGTAGTTTTGAAGTTGAAGATTTCGACCATATCGCTGAGAAAATTTTGGCGCAGGGTGGTCAAATTGCCATGGAAAAATTTGCGATTCCTGGTCAATGTTGGCAAGGCTATTTCTTAGACCCAGACCACAATACCTTTGGCCTCGTACAAGTCGATTCAAATGCACAGTAACAGCTTAGATTGATGACCTTGTAACTGTCGAGAACGACTTAGTTTGACGTATGAATGATTAATCACCCTCGAAAATGTGAACATCTGTGATACTTTAGACCCCAATCAATTTTTTTGATTTTTGGGGGCTTGCATGACTGTTCGTTTTTTTCATACTTCTGATTGGCATTTAGGACAATTCTTCTATAACCACTCACGTGACTACGAACACGAACAGTTTCTTCATTGGTTACTCGAACAAATAGAACAAAAGCAGCCGCATGCCCTGCTGATAGCTGGCGATATTTTTGATGTCATCAACCCAGCTTCCAAAGCGCAAAAACAGCTCTATCAATTTTTAGCCGATGCGCATGTGCGTGCCCCGCACATGCAAACCCTGATGATCGCAGGCAATCATGACTCAGGTTACCGTATTGAACAAGTTGAGCCATTATTAGAAAAATACCATGCCAAAGCTGTTGGCGTGGTCCATAAAAATACTGAAGGTCAGCTCGATTTAGACCGATTACTCGTGCCTATTTATGATGAACACAAAAATATTGTGGCATGGTGTCTAACCTTACCTTTTTTACGGGCTGCCGAGATCACCGGATTCAATGATCAAACCACCAATAGCCAAAACGCTATTACCTATGTGCATCAGCAATTAATTGCGGAAGCCAAAGCACGTAAAACTTCAGATCAAGCCTTAATTTTAATGTCACATGCCCACATGCAAGGCGGTGAAACGTCGGACTCAGAGCGCCCGATTATTATTGGCAATGAAGAAGCGCTTTCGACTGCCCTATTTGATGATGTAATTGACTATGTCGCACTTGGGCATTTGCATAAACCGCAAAAAGTCGCACAGACCCATATCCGTTATAGCGGCTCACCGATTCCCCTGTCATTTAGTGAAATTAATTATAAGCACCAAGTGCTTGAGATCAGTATTGATCCAACTCAAACAGATGAATCACGCTTTCAAATGGGGTCCTTAGCAATTCCGCGCAGTGTGCAATTGCATCGCATCAAAGGCACAATTCCAGAAGTTTTGGCACAATTATCTGCTTTGGCGAACGGTGAAATTGAAGATATTGATCAGCGTGAATATGTCGAAATTGAATACCATACCGACACCCCGCCTGCACCTAATTTAAGACAGCAGTTTGAAGAGGCTTTAGCACCGAACCGTTATCGGTTGGTGCGCATCAGCCGCCGTTATTTAAACTCAGATCAAAATAATCAGCAACAAGCCGCAATCAACCTTGATCCACCTACGCCTGAAAAATTATTCCAAAACCTTTGGGAAAAACAAGGCTATGGTGCTGATGACACCGTAATGAAAGATTTTTTAAGTTTGGTCGATGAAGCACAAAAATCACTTGAAGATGATGTGAACGCTTAAGGAATTGCCATGAAAATTTTATCTATACGTATTAAAAACTTGGCATCTTTAGCGGGTGAACATTTTATTGATTTTGAATCTGAGCCTTTAGCCAGTGCAGGCTTAGTAGCAATTATTGGCAAAACTGGTGCAGGTAAATCAACCATTTTAGATGCCATGTGTTTGGCGCTGTTTAATCGTGTGCCACGTTTAAAAGACAGCGATGGTAAACTGATCGATATCGATGGTTCAGAGTTGCCAACCAACTCACCGCAAACCGTATTACGCCGTGGCACAGGTCAAGGCTTTGCCGAGCTCAGCTTTGTTGCCCAAGACCAAAAAGTCTATTCAGCGCGTTGGGAAATTAAACGTGCCCGTGAAAACCCAAATGGCAAATTGCAAAGCGTACAGCGTTCACTGAAATGCTTAACGGATGGCAGTGTCGTTGCAGATAAAACTAAAGCGGTTGAGAGCCAAATTTTACGCATTACTCAACTCAGTTTTGAGCAATTTACTCGTGCTGTTTTACTGGCTCAGTCAGAAGTGACCGCTTTTTTAAAAGCGCGTGATAATGAACGTGGCGAGCTATTGGAGTATCTAACCAATTCCAGTATTTTCGGGAAAATTGGTCAATTGGCCTTTGAAAAAACCAAGCAAATTGCCAATCAGCGTAAGGCTTTGGAAGTTCGACTCGGTGATATTGAAATTTTATCGGATGAAGATCTTGCCTTATACACGGCGAATTTTCAAAGTCATACAGAGTCTTACCAAAAATTCGAAAGTGAAAAGCAGCAATTGCTCAAACAGCAGCAATGGTTTCAACACAAAAATAAACTGATTGCGGATATTCAGCAACGTGAGCAATATTTGGCTGTTCAACAGCAGCAACTCGATGCACTGCAGCCGCAGAAGCAGCAATTGCAGCAACTGGAAAAATTCGCCTCAATCCGTCCAAGCATCATTCAACGCAAGAATTTAAGTACTGAAATAGCAACGCTGCAGCCTCAATTGGCTCAAGCACAGCAGCAGTTCAGCGCAATTGAAATTAAGTTTAATCATGAAAAAACTCAATTTAAACAACTTGATCTACAGCAAAAACAGCAGCACCAATTTGAAGTTGATCATCAAGATCAAATTGATTTAGTACGTGCGCGAATTGCCGACCGCCGAGTGCTAGGCGATCAGCTAATTGCTGTAAAAGATGAACTCAAAAAACTGCAAGATCAGCATGCCCCGCTGCTTCAAGCCGAACAGCAATTGTTACAAGTACAGCAGCAGTTAGAACAAAATATAGCGCAGCAAAATACCCTACTCTCGCAAACAGCACATTTTCAAATTTTGGATGAAGCACTGTCTGCACATCTCAGCCCTTTACAGCGTTTTATTCAAAGTTATGTGCAATTTGAGCAGCAATATGGTGATGTCGCTCAAGCCACGCAACAAGTGGCACAAAAACAACAGCAACTTGACCAGCTCATTCAGCAATTTGGGCAAGACCAAGCACTTAACTCGAAAATTACGGGCTTGCGTACAGCGCGTGAAGACTTATTAAATCGCATCAATCAATTAGATATCACCAAGAGTCATTGGCAGCATTACCACGCCATTCATGTTGAACATCAGCAAAAATTGCAAGACCAGCACCAACTGCAAAGTGATCTCACACAGAATCAGCAGCAATGCAGCATGGCTGAAACTGAATTTCATGCACAAAAAGCAGCTCGAGAGAATTTGCAAACTGTACTGCAGCAGCAGCGATTACTGCATGCAGAAAATATTGAACAGCTCAGAGCAAATCTGGTTGCAGGTGAAGCATGTTTGGTCTGCGGCAGCACCGAGCACCCTTATACATATAACCAAGATGTGCTTTCCCATGAACTATTGAAACTGCAAGTACAGCAGGAACAGCAAGCACTAGCGCAGGAAAAAATAACGTTTGATCTGTGGCAGCAACTGCAAAAAAAATACACACAGCAGTCCACTGCCTTTGAAGCCAATGCACAGCAACTCACCGCAATCAGCACGCAACAGAGCAATACCCAAACCCAGCTTGAGCAATCACTTAATGCACTGAATATTCCATACGATTTGCACTCAGATTTGAGCTTGCTTGAAACGGCTATAACGCATCATATTGCACAAACACAGCAATCTTTGCAGCAAACAGAAGCTGATTTAAAAACCCATGAACAGGCGCAGCAAAACAGCTATACTTTGACTCAATACATTCAGCACACGACAAAGCAGCTAACAGAAATACAGCATGCGGAACAAAATATTCAACCTATTTTGTCTTTATTGGATGACACTGAAAAATACGCATGGCAGCAGTCAACCCGCACCGCTGCTGAAGAAATTTATATTCAATTACAGCAACGTCTTAACACCTTAAAACAACGTAATGAACTAAATGCTCAGCTGAATCAAATAACACAGCAGCTGGAACAGGCAAAACAGCGCAGTAAATTCAGTCTAGAGAATATTGCTGCAACTGAAAAACGCATTTCGACACTGTTAGAAGAAGGTAAACAAAATAGCGATCTTGCAATCCAAGCTATTTTTACCATGACTCAAGTAACTGTTGAAAAACCGCATGAATGGTTATTACAGTTTGAGCAAAACCGACAACAGCTGCAGACTCAGTTTAATACGGTACGTCAACAATTTGAGCAGCGACGCCAAGCCTTTGATACGGCACAAGCAACACTGCAAAAATATCAGGCACAGCAACTACAGTTGCAAACTCAACAAAATGCAGCCGCGTTGAGTATTCAACAGTGGTTAGCGCTGCATATTGATTTTAATGACGCCTTGTTACAGCAGCTCAGTGAAATTACACATGAGCAAGAGCTGCAACTGAAACAGCAAATTAGCTCGGCTGAACGTGCATATAGCGATGCTCAATCTGCTAAGAAAACATTGGATGAGCAACTACAGCAGCACTTAGTGCTGCAGCCTGAAATCGAATTTGAAGCACTACTCTCACAATTACAAAGTTTGGTTGAACAAATAACCCAAGTGATGGAACAGCGTGATGAAGTGAAACTCAAACTCGAAGTACATCAACGCAATGTAGCAAAACAGCAGCAATTTACCGATCAGATTCAACAGATACAATCTGAGGAACATCGTTGGAATAAGATTTCTAGCTTAATGGGCGATGCAACGGGCAAGAAATTCCGTGATTTGGCACAGCAATATAACCTCGAAATTTTAATTGAATATGCCAATCAGCAATTGGCGATGCTTTCACAGCGCTATACCTTAAAGCGCCTTGAAAACTCATTAAGCCTAGCCATTGTCGATCATGATATGGATGGTGAAACCCGCTCGGTCTCTTCGCTTTCAGGTGGTGAGTCGTTCTTAACAGCACTCGCTTTATCCTTAGCCATTGCAAGCATGGCATCAGGAACAACGAAAATCGAAAGCCTATTTATTGACGAAGGATTTGGCACGCTAGACGCTTCAAGTCTGCACATGGTGATGAATGCTCTGGATCAGCTACAAAACCAAGGGCGTAAAGTCGTGCTAATTTCTCACATTCAAGAAATGCACGAACGAATCCCTGTGCAAATTCAAGTCAATCCTGTCGGAGCAGGTGCAAGCACCATCCAAATCGTATCTTAAAAAAAGCCTGCTTAAAGCAGGCTTTATAATTTTTGATTCTCTAGATCATTACGTCCCGAGTGGACGTAGCGTTAAAATCTGTTCACTACGCCCAAATGGGCCATGGACATCATGCAATACAGAACTACTCAAACCAACACCATCCGCTCCATACTGCTGCACGGTTTCCAGACCTAACCACTGTCCCTGTGGTAAACGGTGCAAATGGATTTGTAGATCCAGATTTGGAAAGCCCCAGCCAAATGGCCAATCCTGACGCGGAACAATACCATTGGCGGTATCAACCATGCCCATTAAACGGACAAAATCAGCAGTCGGCTCACCTTCAACCATGTCATGCTGTGTTCTCAGCCACACAATACCTTTACCAGCTCGTCGCTCATGACTTCGAGCTTCAATCGACTGAATAAACCCGCCCGGCCATTGGTGTATCTCTTCCCAAATGGGCGCATTTTCTGGCCCCCAAACCTGATGATCTTCAACTCCAGAAATATCTATTGAGTTTTGCGTCATCATTCGCCATGTCCTTGCGACAATACAGCTTTTGCCCTGCGCCCGCATTTCAGATTCAATCAACTCAATAGTTTTTCCAGGACGGATCACTTGCGTAATTATTTGAAACTCTCCAGCAGGAATTAAGCCCAAAATATCTAGGCTGATGCGCCCGATTCGCATGCCTTCACGTGGCGAAAATTGATTTAATTCAGCACAAATAATTCCTGTAGCAGGCGCCATGTGCTGTTCATGTGCATTCCATGCACCTTGTGCTAAATCGGTCGAACGGTAATGTGCCGTGACACAGCCTTGCGCATCTACTTCGCGTTGAATCAACTGATAATATGCCGTCATGAACTTCCCTATTTGTCCTAGTGTTGAATTACTTCAAAATCAAAAACATCCTGATTATTTTGTACTCAACTTTAATGGAAAGTTCAAATTAAAAGGCTCACTTTGAACCCATAGGTTTCATCCATTGTGAAAACTTATCTGCTGTGCTTACACTTTATAAGCTTGGTTTTTGAAAGCAGGCTGAATCTTCTGTCCTATTTCGAATAATCACGTGCACCAAACAATGCTGTTCCCACGCGAACCATGGTGGATCCCGCAGCAATCGCATCCACCATATCACCTGACATCCCCATACTTAAGGTATCCCAATCTTCAGGTTTCACATGCTGTGCTTTGACGTGTTCAAAGAGCGCTTTGGCATCAGCAAACGCTTGCGGATTGTTGGGTGCAGGAATCACCATCAATCCACGTAAGCGTAAATTCGGTAGTGCAGAAATCTGAGCGACCAAATCTGCAACTTCATTCGGCTGACAGCCATCCTTCGTATCTTGCGCATCAATATTGACTTGTAGGCAAATATTCAAAGGTGCTTGGCTTGCGTCTCGCTGGCTTGATAAACGCTCCGCAATAATCAAACGGTCTACCCCATGCACCCACGCAAATTTTTCAGCCAAATGTTTGGTTTTATTGCGCTGCACATGGCCTATAAAATGCCACTCAATTTCTAAATCTGCCAAAGCCTCAATTTTTTCAAGCGCTTCTTGCAGATAGTTTTCACCAAATGATCGTTGCCCCGTTGCATACATTTCTCTTAGCATTTCAGCAGGATGCGTCTTTGATACAGCCAATAATTCAACCGACTGCTGTGGGCGACCCGCAAGTTGGCAAGCCTGCTCAATTTGCTGCAAAACTTGATTTCGTGCTTCTTGAAGTTTATTCATTGACGGGGTTCTCATTTCATTCATCTTTTTTTGCATTGCCCTGCAACTAAGTGTTGGTTAAGCTGTGGGAAAGCCTTATTATTCTATCAAAATAATTAAGATTTAATTTTTATCTCGGGGATTTTATGGACATTACAGAACTATTGGCCTTTGCTGCCAAAAATAACGCTTCGGATTTACATTTATCTTCTGGTATGCCACCAATGATTCGTGTGGATGGTGAAGTTCGTCGTATCAACCTTCCTGCTCTTGAACACAAAGAAGTGCACAAATTGGTTTACGACATCATGAACGATAAACAGCGTCGTGATTACGAAGAAAAATTAGAAACTGACTTTTCATTTGAAGTCCCTGGTGTGGCTCGTTTCCGTGTGAACGCATTTAACCAAAACCGTGGTGCTGGTGCCGTATTCCGTACCATTCCTTCAAAAGTACTAACCATTGAAGATCTTGGCATGGGCCAAATCTTCAAAGATATTTGTGAATATCCACGTGGCATCGTATTGGTGACCGGTCCAACAGGTTCGGGTAAATCAACCACGCTTGCTGCGATGGTTGATTACATTAACGACAACCGTTATGACCATATTTTAACGGTCGAAGACCCGATAGAATTTGTACACGAATCTAAAAAATGTTTGGTCAACCAACGTGAAGTACACCGTGATACCCACGGCTTTAACGAAGCACTTCGTTCCGCACTGCGTGAAGACCCGGATATTATCTTAGTCGGTGAGATGCGTGACCTTGAAACCATTCGTTTGGCACTGACAGCCGCTGAAACAGGTCACTTGGTCTTCGGTACACTCCATACAACCTCTGCGGCAAAAACCATTGACCGTGTGATTGACGTATTCCCTGCTGAAGAAAAAGACATGGTTCGTGCCATGTTATCTGAATCACTTCAAGCCGTAATTTCACAAACCCTACTCAAGAAAAATGGCGGTGGTCGTGTAGCTGCGCATGAAATCATGATCGGTATTCCTGCGATCCGTAACTTGATTCGTGAAAACAAAGTTGCGCAAATGTATTCAGCGATTCAAACGGGTGCCAACTACGGTATGACCACACTCGATCAAAGCTTAAAAAACCTTGTCGCAAAAGGCATTATTAGTACGCAAACTGCACGGACTGCAGCAAAACAACCCGAATCTTTCTTGTAATTTTTTTATTTTTCTGGGGCGATCGTTATGGATTTTAACGGCTTACTTGATTATATGGTGGAGAAAAAAGCATCGGATTTGTTTATTACAGCCGATGTTGAACCCTCGATTAAGATCAATGGGCAAATTTTGCCAATTGGCTCGACTAAGTTACCGGGCCCGACTGTCGGTCAAATCTTACATTCGATTATGTCTGACAAACAGCGTAAGGAATTTGCCGATACGCGCGAATGTAACTTTGCCATTAGTAATACCAGTAAATCTGCTCGTTTTCGTGTCAGCGCCTTTCAACAACGTGACCAGCCAGGTATGGTTCTGCGTCGTATCGAAACCGTTATTCCAACGATGGATGAGTTGAAATTACCGCCGATTTTAAAAGAATTAGCGATGACCAAGCGTGGCATTATCATTTTCGTAGGTGCAACGGGTACAGGTAAATCAACCTCTTTGGCATCTTTGATTGGCTATCGTAATGAAAATAGCAAAGGTCATATCATTACAATTGAAGACCCGATTGAATTTGTACACCAACACCGAGGCTGTATCATTACCCAACGTGAAGTGGGTATTGATACCGACTCCTTCGAAGTTGCCTTAAAGAATACGCTACGTCAGGCACCTGACGTGATTCTGATTGGTGAGATTCGTTCACGTGAAACCATGGACTATGCGATTGCCTTTGCTGAAACCGGTCACTTGGTTTTTGCAACACTGCATGCCAACAACGCCAACCAGGCCATCGATCGTATCATTCACTTCTTTGAAGCAGATCGTCATAGTCAGCTATTCATGGACTTATCTTTGAACTTAAAAGCAATGGTTGCGCAGCAGTTGATTCCAACCATTGATGGTAATTCACGTCGTGCTGCCATTGAGATTTTGATCAACTCACCTTTAATTTCAGACTTAATCCGTAAGGGTGAAGTGCATGAAATTAAAGACCTGATGAAGCGTTCTCGTGAACTAGGTATGCAAACCTTTGACCAAGCCTTATATGACCTTTATAAAGCCAAGCAAATTAGCTACAAAGATGCGCTCAAACATGCCGACTCACCGAACGACCTGCGTCTACAAATTAAATTGTCTGAAGAAGGCGGTGAGCATTTACTGCGTGCAAATTCAAATATTACCTTTGATGGTCAACATTAATTTTGCTTAAACGCTTTCGGAAATAAAAAACAGACTTCACATGAAGTCTGTTTTTTATTCATTCTCATCCGCATCGGATTATTTTTTACGATATGCTTCTTGGCATTCAGGCGCATCACAATAGCCATAAAGATTTAATGAGTGACCTGTAAGTTGGAAACCAAATTTTTCTGCCACTTGATGTTGCTCATGCTCAATCACATCATTAGTAAATTCCACCACTTTATTGCAGTTTTGACACACAATATGGTCATGGTGATCTTCTTGCATAATCTCAAAAACAGAATGATTGTTTTCAAAATGATGGCGTTGAATAATACCTGCAGCTTCAAACTGTGTTAACACGCGATACACAGTTGCTAAACCCACATCTTCACCCTGTTCAAGTAAAGTCTTATAAATATCTTCTGCGCTTAAGTGATGTTGTCTTGAATTTTCAAGCAATTCCAATATTTTAATTCGTGGAAGTGTAACTTTAAGTCCAGCTTTACGTAAATCTTGATTTGAAATAGGCATGAAAAAAGGTCTCTCAACAAAATTAAAGTTGGAATATGCAACAAAGTTTAGATGCAGTATGATCTATCCTTGGATCAAATGCATCATAATTAATTTGGGATAGTTTAGCAAAATGCAAAAAATCATGCTGACGTTATTTGTCACTTCATTGCTCGTAGGCTGTTCAACCTTGGGCGTTTATAAAGTTGATATTCCACAAGGTACACCTTTAACTCAAGCACAAGCGGCTAAAATTCAAGTGGGAATGAGCCACCAACAAGTTCGCTTTTTGCTAGGTAGTCCAACTGTTGCCGATCCAATGAATCCGTTACGTTGGGACTACATTTATAAGTATACCCCAGGAACATATGCTAAAAAAGCCAAGATTCCTGCTGCACATGGTCAACACTTAAAAATCTTCTTTGACCAAAACGGTATCGTTCAAAAAATTGAAGGCTTAGAAACCATTCCAGAGTCTCAACCTGGCTTACCAGGTTCTAAAGAAGCGATTTTAACTGCGCCACCACTATAGTCGCTTTCAGATAAAAATAAACCCCTAAATTTAGGGGTTTTTTTTATAAGTACAATTGCTTGAAACGATTGCCTCGACAATAACGACCAACGGGATTTTTCTTGGCGCGATTACGACGAATATCTTTCGGATTAATGGTTAATGCACGATAGATTTCGACACGATCACCTGCTTCAAGTAACTGAGATGAATCGCTTACACGCGCCCCGAAGATTCCTAGTGTTAATACTTCTGGTAAATCTACTTGTTTTCGAATGCCACTTTGCACAATAGCATCTTCAACCGTCATACCGGGATTAAAGATTAGAGGAATTAATATCTGCTGTTCCACGCTCGCATAAGCCACCCACACTTGTAACTGAGCTGTCATTAGAATAACTGCCCAATCACAGCCACCAATGCCAATATTATTGACAAGGGCACTACGATACGTACAGCAATACGCCAAATATTATAAAAGGTTTCATGACTGAAGTTCATTGACTTACGTAGATGACTAATCTTCATAATCCAACCTGCGAAAATCGCATAAATCAGACAAATAATTAAGCCCCAAATCAACAAGGCAATATTAAATACTGGAACAACAGTGCTCAGTGCCCATACAAAAACCGCAACCAATAAAATCGCCCATTGCACCACTATGGCCAATTGGCGTTGTTGTAATTGTTCACGTGCCATTTGAATCAGCAATGCTGAAGCTGCGACTAAACCCACAACCAGTGCTAAAGCAGATACTTGTGCTTTTGCTGCGAAAAAGGCAAAAGCAACCACTGCCAAAAGTTGAGCGATCCAAATCGGAAATACCGTTTTGCTTGCAATCTCTTGTTGCTTCACGGCTGGTAAACTTGACTGCCAATACAAGCCCATCCCCAAACCACTTGCTACGAGCGCCAAGACAGTTGCATTGCCCCACTCACTAAATTCGAGCGCAGTCATTTTCCACTCTGGTAAGGCAGTTCCCATAACATTCGCTAAAACTACTGCAGCAATCACACCAATAGCGGTCAAAATCACTAAAAATTGGCGTGGTACAAACGACAATGCAAATGCAATGACCGCAAGGACAGCCAAAATAATGCTATAGGCAAAGCCATTAGCTGTAAAAATTGCCACATATTGCGACGCGGCTGAAAGCATGGCACCTGCTAAAAATGGAATAAATACTACGGCAAGCCAACCGACTATACGCCATTTGGGTGAAGCATCCGCATCACGTGTTAGCGAAGACAGTGCTTGAACTGCTGTAATTTTTGAACGTTTTGCTAAAGCAATTTCCAAATAACATAGCGGTAAAGCTAAAATAAGCATTGTACCTAGCCACAACAGCCAGAAATCTAGCTGACGTTCAATTTGAATACCTGTTACCGGTGCTAAAGTTGCAATAATGATAAAAGATAAACAGAACGCCATCAGTGGCGATAACCATTTCGACATCGCATTGTCCTGCATGACAAATTCCTTTGAAAATTCTAGCGCTATTTTGCCTTGCTGTGCCTTGAAAATCAAAAACAAAAAGCAAATCACCTTAAAGGTGATTTGCTGCGCAAATGATATTATTAGAATTTAATTGTTTTTATTTCATTTTTTGAGGTTATGAAAAGAAACGTGCAAACCAATTTTTGCCTTTTTTCTTTTCTTTTTCTTTGATGATACCCATCATATTTTCTTTAACCGCACCGACATAATCAGCATCATCGTGCTGAATATGGTTAATCAGCCATTTTGAAAGCACTTCATGTAATTCATTTTCAATCGCATGCCCCATTTCAAAACGGTCACGGTAAGATTCAATTTTTTTAATAAATAAATCATGTACGCGTTTATGTGGCACACGATATTTATAACCCGCTTCTTCTTGTAAAGATTCTTCGAAGGTAAAATGTGATTGCGTGTAATCAATAATGTTTTCCAGAATTTGTTTTACACGATCACGATCTGTATTTGCGTCAATGCCATCAATTTCATTGATGTAGTCAAGAATCCGTTTGTGTTGATCGTCAATCACATCGATACCAGTATTGTATTCTGGAACCCATTTCATTTTCATTACGACCACCTATAAATATGAAGGACTTATCACGTAAATTTCATCATATAATTAAAGAACTTAAATAAAAATGAAGTAAAAAGGTTGGTTTTAATTGAAATACTGCCATTTATATTGTAATCAATTGTTTTTATTATGTTAATTTATTTAATCCCGAGTATAAAGCTAAGATATTTTTTAATCAATTCAATATCTTAGAAAACACCCTTAATTCAATAAAGTGTAAGATATTCATTTTTATAATGAATATCTTTCATTCAAAATTAATACTGATCTGCACGTGTGACACGTTTTAAAGATGGGTCCAGCCGCTCACGTTCTAAACGTTCAACAACCGTCTTTGCAGCACGAATTGGACGACCATGTTGAAATAAAATCATTTCACCCGGCTCAAATGCTGTCCAAACTTCGTTTTGCGTTAGGGGTTCAGTGGTAATCACGGCAACACGGTCTTCAGGCGTAGTGACTTCACTAAAATCGACTTCAACATCAATATCAATCAACTGTGCAGGCTGAAATGGAAACTCTCGAACCAGCCAATGCAGCTTGGTAATCGCATAACTAAATAGCGCCTGCCCATTCGACAAACAAAAATTAAAGGTGCCATGTTCTGCAATTTTAGGAGAAATTTCTAATAACAGATCAAACACCTGATCGAGTGTAGGTTCGGTATAACCAAAACGTTTCACCATTTGCTCGAGCAAATAGCAAAAGGCCAATTCACTGTCGGTATTGCCGACGGGGCTGAAGCGCCCTGTGAGCTCAGGCTGAAAGCCATGTAGGTCGCCATTATGTGCAAAAATCCACTGTCTGCCCCACAATTCACGACTAAATGGATGTGAGTTTTCAAGATTAATTTTGCCTTGTGTCGCTTTACGAATGTGTGCAATCACATTGCGAGATTTAATCGGGTAGTTTCGGATCAGCTCAGCAATCGGAGACTCTACAGCAGATTGATTGTCGACAAATAAACGACATGCTTTATCTTCAAAAAAAGCGATACCAAAGCCATCACAATGATCTGAGGTAATTCCTGCTCGCTGCGAAAATCCCCGAAACGAAAAAGTTATATCGGTAGGAGTCGCACAATTCATTCCGAGCAGCTGGCACATATCGATCATTTCAGCAGTAAATCTATGATTTCTCTATTGTGCATGACAGTTTTAGTTGTTGTAAATCTAAAATCGGCGCCATTGTAAGAGTTTTTATAATCCAACAGGGCAAATACATTATTTGATCTTTTCAAAAGTTACTTAGCCAACTGATAAATAATAAAAAAGCCTCAAAAGAGGCTTTTTTATATCAAAAAATGCTAAGTATCTTAAGCTTTTTTCACATTGGTTCGATTGGTGATTAATGTACCCACACCATGATCCGTAAAGATTTCAAGTAATGTTGCATGAGGTACACGACCATCAACAATATGTGCGCTGATTACGCCGCCTTTGACTGCATCTAATGCACAGCCAACTTTCGGAATCATGCCGCCATAGATCACGCCAGTTTCAATCAAACGATCGACTTCTTGGGTGGTTAACCCAGTCAGCAGATTTTTATTTTCGTCTAAAACACCCGTGATATTGGTCAATAAAATTAGCTTTTCCGCACCCAATGCTTCAGCCACTTTACCTGCAACCAAGTCAGCATTGATGTTATAGGTGTTGCCGTCTTCGTCTACACCTAATGGTGCAATCACAGGAATAAAATCGCTTTGGGTAAACATTTCAAGTACGTCAGTTTTCACACCAACCACTTCGCCAACTAGACCTAAATCAATCTGTTTTACTGAACCATCTTCGGCTGTTTTTTCCATCAATAATTTTTGCGCACGGATCAAATTACCATCTTTACCCGTTAAACCAATTGCACGGCCACCGTGTTTATTGATTAAGTTCACAATCGATTTGTTCACGCTGCCGCCCAAGACCATCTCGACAACTTCCATCGTTGCAGGATCAGTCACGCGCATACCGTCGATACGATCAGACTCACGGCCTAATTGTTTGAGGAATGAATCCACTTGTGGACCACCGCCATGAACCACAATCGGATTTAAACCAACCGTTTTCAGCAGCACGATATCACGTGCAAATGAGCTCTCAAGCTCAGGATCGGTCATGGCATTACCACCATACTTCACTACCAGCGTCTTACCCGCAAAACGTTGAATATACGGCAAAGCTTCCGTCAGGATTTGTGCTTTGTCGATGCCAGTATGTTGATGTGGCATTTGCCTCTCCTTATTGAGCATCTGGAATGTCATGAGCAATGTCTGGATAGTGCTCAACTAACATGGAAACAAACAGATCTCGTATTTCTTTTAAGCGTGCTGATGAGTTGGCATCAAAGCGTAAAGTGAAATACTCACCTGTATTCGATGCTCGAATGATGCCAAATCCATCATCAAAATCAAGGCGTATTCCATCAATTTTACTGATTTGTGCCAGAATTCGCGTAGAATTGGCTTCAACCTGCTTTAAAACTTCCGCTGGATCATGCTGATGCGTACTGACATATAAATCTTCGGTACTAAAGCGCTCTGGATATTTCGCCAAAGCTTCTGACAATGTCAGCCCCTGAGTTTGAATATATTCTAAGACCCTTAAGGCAGCATATAGACCGTCGTCATAGCCACCACCACGACCGTCATTAAAAACATAATGCCCTGCGTATTCACCACCAAAAACCGCTTTGCCTTTAGATTGGGAAATATATTTTCGCAAGAAACTACTGCCCGTTCGAATCATGACAGGCTGCGCATCTAAATCGCACACGGTATCCCGAATCATTGTTGAACATTTCACATCAAATACCACCTCTGCATGTGGTTTTTGAGTCAAACAAATTTCAGCAAATAAACACAATAATCGATCTGCAGAAACGACTTTGCCAGTTTCATCAATCAGCACTAAACGATCACCATCACCATCTAAAGCAATGCCAATATCGGCTTTTTGTAGCTGTATGGCTTGGCGGAGATGGGTTAAATGTTTGAGCTGTGATGGATCTGGAGCATGATCAGGGAAATGTCCATCAGCTTGGCAACGTAATGCCAAAACTTCACAGCCTAATTTATTTAATAATAAGGCTGCACAATGCCCAGCTGAACCATGCATGCCATCGATCACAACTTTAAGTGGTTGCTGTAAATGAATGTCATCTAAAATAAATTTCTGATAGGCCAAACAATATTCAGGCTTGATTTCGTGTGGCTCAATTTCAGTCATCAAATGCACACGTTCCGATGAAAAACAATTTCGTGCTTCGACTGCAACGTGTTGAATCATCTCTGGACAAGGTGGCTCACCTTTGATAATCCACTTGATACCATTATCTGATTTTGGATTATGGCTCGCCGTCACCATAATGCCATTGCCTTGAAATTGTCCCGCAATAAAATACAACATCGGGCTTGAGCAGCAGCCAATAATTTCCGCTTCAAGGCCAGCCTCATGGCAGACTTTTTGAATTATTTTTGCATAGGTTGGACTGGTTAAACGCGCATCATAGCCAATGGCAAGTCTCTTTTGCCCTACATCTAAATATTGTTTGACTAAGCCACAAGCAATTGACTGAACTAAATCAGCATTTAAGAGCGATATTTTCCCGCGAATGTCATATGCACGAAAAATATGTTGCGGAAAGTGACTAAACAGTGAACCCATACTATGTTCTTCTAATTACATCTTTATTAATTAAAAAATCTTAAATTCTATTTAGAATTTAAGCTTTTAATTAAAGGATAAAATCCTGAAAAAAAGTGTAACTTTTTTATAACAATTTTAGTTAATAATCAATTAATAATATTTAAACACTGATCAAAAACTTAAAATCAATCCAAAAACACCTATTATCTCTAAATTATTTTTTTAAATAAATCAAGACTTTACAATTTATAAAATATCAAACCACGCGTTCATCTATATTTATTTTACTTTTCAAACATTTTTAAACCCCTCTTCCACTCTGTACAAATATAGTAAATTGATTAAATTTAAATCAACAAACAAGGCTCAATTTATTCTTCTCTATTAAAATATAAACCGAGTAATTTCATCAGAATTAAATTTTTCGAGATAAGCCTATAAACGATATTGATAAAAGCCTAAACACTCTAAATATAGGTTTGATTTTTAATAAATTAAAATGATATAAATAAAAACCATCACGAGGATGGTTTTTATTAGCTACTTGATTGTAGGCATTTACTTGTCAACACACTGGATCAAAAGTCTTGCGCTGATTAGTTTTTACCTGTATGACCAAAACCGCCTGCTCCTCGTTCAGTGGCTTCAAACTCATCCACAATATCAAACTGAGCTTGTACAACTGGCACTAAAACATATTGTGCTAAACGCTCACCCGGCTCTAGGCTAAATGCCGTTTGGCTACGGTTCCAAACAGATACCATCAATTCACCTTGGTAGTCTGAGTCAATCAAACCGACCAAGTTACCCAACACGATTCCGTGTTTATGACCTAAGCCTGAACGTGGCAGAATTAAACCTGCAAAGTTAGTATCTTCGATATAAATCGATAGGCCTGTTTTTACCAGAACAGTTTGACCCGGTTCAATTACGGTGGTTTCTTCTACACATGCACGGAGATCAAGACCTGCCGAACCTGCTGTGGCATAAGTTGGCATTGGCCATTCCGTACCTAAACGTGTGTCGAGAACTTTAACTTGAACTTTCATGGTTCATTCCTGTTTCAATAAAACGAATTTCAAAAAATAAATAAAATATTCTACGCTTTAAGCTTTAACGCTTAATCAGCGCGCGTAAATTTTCTAAATAATGCTGTGCTTGCTGTTTAGGATCGATATCCCCTGCCAGCTTTTTCTTGCGGCCTAACCACTCCAATTCATCTTGTGGCAGTTCGTCCAAGAAACGGCTTGGTGTCATTTGTCGCATTTGACCACCGGCTTTACGTTGCTCTGCTAGAGTCATAGTTAAGCCTTGACGTGCACGAGTAATCCCCACGTACATCAAACGTCGTTCTTCCTCGACCGTGTCAGCAGCAATGGAGTTTTTATGCGGTAGAATTTCTTCTTCCAGACCAATCAAATAAACGAATGGAAATTCCAGACCTTTCGACGCATGAAGTGTTAACAAATTGACTTTATCGGTGTCTTCTTCTTCTTGTTGCTGTTCTAACATATCGAGCAGCACCATTTTACGAATCACACTTTCAATGTTCTTTTCATCTACATCTTCAGCGCGGTTTATCAAACTTTGAATACTGCTATATAGCACTTCAATATTATCCAGTTTGGTTTTTTCCTGCGCAGGTGTAGCTGCAGATTCTTTAACATAGTCGATATAACCCGCTTCAATCATCATGCGACGAATGATCGGAACAGGTTCATCATCTTCTAATAATTCACGAGTAAAGGTCGAAATAAAGTCCGCAAATTCGGCCAATTGGGTTGTGGCTTTTTTCGGAATCGCCATGCTTAAGCGCTGGTCACCTGCTGCACTGAGTAAGGATAAATTACTTTCCTGCGCAAATAAGCCAAGCTTTTCCAAAGTCACAGGACCAATCGCACGTTTTGGCGTATTGATAATTCGTAAAAATGCACTGTCATCTTCAGGGTTGATGATCAAACGTAAGTAGCTCATCAAGTCCTTAATTTCAGCACGAGCGAAGAAAGACTGACCACCCGATAATTTATACGGGATCTGCATTTGGCGTAGCTGTGTCTCTAGAGCACGCGCTTGGAAATTACCACGGTATAAAATGGCGTAGTCTTTCCAATTTTTACCGTTCATCAGCTTGTGCGTAATCAAGTCTTTTACGACGCGTTCTGATTCATCATCGTCATTACGACAAGTAATCACGCGGATCACTTCACCATGGCCTTTATCTGACCAAAGCTTTTTATCGAAAATATGTGGGTTATTGCCAATAACTGTATTGGCAGCTTTTAAAATACGACTGGTCGAGCGATAGTTTTGCTCAAGCTTAATCACTTTCAGATTACGGAAATCTTCCTTCAATAAAGCCATATTCTCAGGCTTAGCACCACGCCATGCATAAATCGATTGGTCATCATCACCTACCGCGGTGAACTGTCCCATAACACCCACGAGTAATTTCACCAAAATATATTGCGCGGTGTTGGTATCTTGATATTCGTCGACCAATAAATAGCGGATTCGATTCTGCCAACGATCACGCACTTCTGCATTTTCTTGTAATAAGCGCGTCGGCATGACAATCAAATCATCAAAATCCACAGCATTGTAGGCACGTAAATTACGCTCATACAGTTGATACAGATGTGCAAACTGAACGTCTTCTGCTGTTTCACAGGTGGTATGCGCTTGCTCAGGTGGAATCAGATCGTTTTTCCAATCTGAAATCATTTTCATGGCTTTGGCAATCAGCTCTTTACTTTCTGCACCGGATAAATTGTCGCGATGCATTAAGTCCATCAAAATGCGTTTGCAGTCATCTGCATCTAAAATTGAAAAGTTATTTTTCAGTGGTGTATTTTTTAATTCCAAACGGAGCATGTTTAGCCCGAAGTTATGGAATGTAGAAACCGACAGCCCTTTTGCCTCTTCACGACTCATCAGCTTCGTCACACGCTCTTTCATTTCACGCGCAGCTTTGTTGGTAAAGGTCATTGCGGTGATACGGTGCGCAGGAATACCACAATGCTTCACCAGATAGGCAATTTTACGGGTAATCACCGATGTTTTGCCTGAACCTGCCCCTGCAAGTACTAACAAGGGTCCTTGAGTGTATTTCATTGCTTCAAGTTGCTTGTCGTTCAACTGACTTGCCAGTGACATAGTCTTTCCTCTTATTAATTCGAGGATGATTATAGTCATCTGAAACGATCTTGCCTAATGCAAAATGTATTTTATCGGTCATTAAAAATGCCATAAAAAAAGCCACCCGAGGGTGGCCTTTCGTTTCGAACTAAAACTTATTTAGTTTCGTAAACTGAGATTTCTACGCGACGGTTTTGTTCACGACCTGCAGCAGTTGAGTTATCCGCTACTGGAGAAGTTGAACCGTAACCACGTGCAGTAATACGAGTTGAAGAAATACCTTGAGATGCTAGGTAGTTTTTCACTGAGTTTGCACGGTTTTGAGAAAGTGGGTTGTTGATCGCATCAGAACCAGTGTTGTCTGTGTGACCGTGTACAACGATTGCAAGTTTGTTTGCAGTACCGTCTTCACGCAATACTTTAGCAACGTCATTCAACGCAGATTGGAACTGAGATTGAATAGTTGAAGAGTTAGTTGCGAAAGTTACTGATGGCATAACAAGGTTGATCGAACCATCTGGATTACGACCTACGTCAACACCAGTACCAGCCAATTCTTGTTTAAGACGTTGTTCTTTCTTATCAAGAAGAAGACCAGCACCCGCGCCAACTACAGCACCAATTGCAGCTGCTTGACCCATTTTGTCTTTATCAGCATTAGAATAAGCAATACCAGCGCCTAAAAGAGCACCTAAACCAGTACCGATTGCTGCTTTGTCATATTCCATGTTTTGACAACCAGTAAGTGCCATTGCCCCAACTACTGCCGAAATTACTAGTGCACGCATTGCATGCCTCCTTCTTTGTGTTTTGTTGTATGGTTGAAATGATGAAGTAAAACAAATGGCTGAACCATTGATTTTTTGTTAATAATAAAACGTTTAGTTACAATTTGTAATATGAATACGAGATTTATTTGTTAATTCCATCACAATTTCTTCACAGTTCTGCAGATGCCCTTTTTTATTTAATCAACTCGAACTATATTTATTAGAATCAATCATTATTTGGACAATTTCCGCTAGGACTTTTTATATGTCATCTCAAACAAATAAGCAACCGACACTAAAAAAAATTAGCAAAGGACTTACCGTCGGTTCAGTTATGACAGGCAGTACTTTTTTCCATGGTCCTCCTGTACTAGCCCTTGGTCTAACCAAACTCTTTAAAAAATCAAAAAAGGTTGATGAAACCAACATAAAAATTACCAACAGTTGGCTCACGGTCAATAACTGGTTAATTGATCACGTTTTACCCAACACAAAATGGGATATCACCATCGATGAAGGCCTCGACTTAAATTTGCATGGTCGCTATCTCATGACCTGTAACCATCAGAGTTGGGTCGATACAACAGTTAACCAATATTTTGGTTTAACCCGTATGCCACTGACGCGTTTCTTTACCAAATGGGAACTCATTTTCATTCCATTTGTTGGACAAGCTTTTAAAATTTTAGGCTTCCCAATGATGAAACGTCATAGCAAAGAACAAATCGCGAAAAATCCTGAACTTAAATATCGAGATATGGAAGAAGCGCGTAAATCTTGTGAACAGTTATTGAGCCAGCCTTTTACCCTGCTGAACTATTTGGAAGGCACTCGCTTTACCCCTGAAAAGCATGTGCAGCAGCAATCACCGTATCAAAACCTTCTTAAGCCAAAAGCGGGTGGTTTAGCACTGGCACTCAATATTTTAGGGGATCAAGTTGATGCTCTCGTAGATATGACCATCGTCTATCCAAATGGTGCACCAGGTTATGGCGAATTTTGGCTAGGTGAAGTTCCACGTATCGCCGTGGATTTACGTAAAATTGAAATTCCAACGTGGGTGCATGGCGGCAACTATGAAGATGATGCAGAATTCCGTGAAAAATTTCAGCATTGGGTGGATGAGCTGTGGACGGAGAAAGACCAACTCATTACTCGTATGAAAGCTAAATACTCAGTTACTGAATAATTAAGAAGAAGTTTTATGTCGCAGAACAGCATGCCGCAAAACAAGAAATCTAAATATCATCATGTCAATCCAAACAGTTGGTCATTCAAACTGTTTTTGATTTATGACATATTCATGGTGTTTATTATTGTTTTTAACTTGTTCTGCCTGTGCATGAACTTTTTCCTCATGAGCAATCTTGGCAGTTGGTTCTTTAACAGTATCCACCTGCCCGATGTGCTGAGTTTTTACCGTGAACATTTACATCCATGGGTGATTACTACCGAAGCGTGGTTCATTATCTTTTTGATTGTAGAATTGTTGGTGCGCTGGGCGATTGCCATCATCAACAAGCACCATCAGCGCTGGTTCTTCTTCCCGTTTATACATTGGTACGAAATTTTAGCTATTGTGCCGCATTTACGTTTCCTGCGTTTATTTCGTGCGGGCGTGATTGCTTATCGACTGTATGAAATGGGCTATCAAATCGTGCCTTCTGCATGGCAGAAAAAGGCATTGTTCTACTATCGAGTCGTGATGGAAGAACTGTCAGATCGTGTGGTACTTACCGTGTTAGATGGTGTTAAGCATGAGCTCAATACCAGTACCACACATAAAGATTTGATTAGCAATGTCGTCCAGCATCACCGAGAGTTATTTACCCAAGTCTTGGCCGAAATTTTGCAAGAAAATTTAAGCAAAGAGCTGTGTGCTGAACGTGAATTGATCGCCAAAAATGTCGGACAGATCGTCAGTCAGGCCATCGAAGATACCCCAGAACTCACGCAGCTATTGCGTTTAGTGCCGATCGTTGGCAGCCGTATTGAACAGCAGATTCAAAGTATCGGGCAACGCTTAGGTGAAAATATTACCCATGGGTTAATTTCCCCATTGGCTTATCCCAATACATCGACGGCTCAAAAACCCAATCTATATTTAGACATTTCACAGCGTGTTAGCCGTATTGAAATCGAAAATAATGCCCAGCTGGATGAGTTGGTTCGCTCTGCGGTTTTTGAAAGTCTAGAGGCTATTCGTAAGCAAGTGAAAGTAAAACAGTGGCAGCAGATTATGCAGGAACAGGACCAAGCTACAGAATAAACACTTAGTCAAAAATAATTGCGAACTCCGCTAGAGTATTCATGCAAATTGTTCTAGGATTTGCTCTATTTACAACATAACTACTTCGGCACAAAAGTAATAGTTAGAAGTCTCAAGGATTCAATATGGCTGATATACGGATAAAAGGCAAAATGGTCAATGCGATTCGCATTCACCTCGATACCAATGATCATGATGCGATCCGCCAGCAACTTACTCCAATGTTCCAAAAGGCTTTTCCACCCGGAACATTAGCCGTGATTGAAAGTACGGTTGATCAAGAACTAATTGCACTGATTCAACTACTTATTAGTATTGAAATTCAACCGATTGGTGTCACTGAAGGTCCGCTATCGGACCAAGCACGTGCTATCCAATTTCCCGTAGTTCCTGCGGATCGCAAACTACAACAAGTTAAACCGACACGCGAACAAGTGGTTGAAGAACCCGCGCCTGCAGAAGAAAAAACCGAAGATAAAATTGCTGCAGTCGAAGTACCGACCATTCGTCATGCTACGTCGTATCACAATGAAATCTTGCGTACAGGTCAATGTTTAGTCCAAGACCATGGCGATATCATTATTAATGCTGGTATTAATAGCGGTTCAGAAGTAATTGCTTCAGGAAATATACATATTTATGGTAGTGCTCGTGGTAGAGTCATTGCCGGAGCTGGTGGGAACACGGCTGCACGTATTTTCTGCCATTCATTAGAAGCTGAATTGGTTTCAATTGCAGGGACTTACTGTGTCGCTGATGACATTCCACCTCATGTGGTCAAACAGCCAGTACATATTTATTTGAATGACCAGCAAGAGCTAGTATTTGAAGCTTTGCAATTTTAATGTATAAATAATCACCAAACCCCTAATTAAAAAAGGGGATTTAAACCATAACAGGAGTGGATTCGGTGGCGAAAATTGTTGTCGTAACATCAGGTAAAGGTGGCGTAGGTAAAACAACTACAAGCGCATCTTTTGCAACAGGTTTAGCCCTTCGCGGCCACAAAACTGTTGTGATCGACTTTGATGTGGGTTTACGTAACCTTGACTTGATCATGGGCTGTGAACGCCGCGTTGTATATGACTTTGTAAACGTATTGAATAACGAAGCTCGATTACAACAAGCGCTTATTCGCGATAAAGATATTGAAAATCTCTACATTTTGCCAGCATCTCAAACACGTGATAAAGACGCGTTAACAGATGAAGGTGTAGCACGTGTAATGGACGAACTTTCTCAAGAGTTCGATTACATTATTTGTGACTCACCTGCGGGTATCGAACGTGGTGCAATTTTAGCAATGTATCATGCTGATGAAGCGATTATTGTAACGAACCCAGAAATTTCTTCGGTACGTGACTCTGACCGTATTATTGGTATGCTCGACAGCAAAACCAAAAAAGTAGAACAAAACGAAGGTCGTATCCGTAAGCATCTATGTATTACACGTTTCAATCCAGAACGTGCGGATAAACAAGAGATGTTGACGATTGATGACATTTCAAAAGATATTTTACGCGTACCGACTTTAGGTGTTATTCCTGAATGTAAAAGCGTTCTACAAGCATCAAACGAAGGTAAACCAGTGATTCTGTTTACAGAAGAAGCGGCTGGCCAAGCGTATGATGACCTTGTTGCACGTTTCCTTGGTGAAGAGCGCCCTTACCGTCACATTACGGTAAAACCTAAGGGTTGGTTAGCACGTCTATTTGGAGCGTAATCATGGCAGGATTTTGGAGCAAACTTTTTAGCAGCGACGAGAAACCCTCAAGCGCACAAACGGCAAAAGACCGTTTAAAAGTCATCGTGGCATCTGAAAATGGTTTAGGTAAACGCCTCAGCCAAGACAAGATTGACATGATGAAAAAAGAAATCATGCAAGTAGTAAACCGCTATGTTCGTGGTGTAGATGAGCAACATATTCAAATGTCTGTTCGTTCTGAAGCGAATATTGAAATGCTTGAAATGAATATCAATTTGCCTGAAGAACGTTAATCTGAATTCTGATTAGCCAAGTAAATTGAATCAAGGCAAAATGTGAGGCTGGATCAGTAAAGCGCTGCTTTACCCAGCCGCAAGATGAGAAGCTTTGCTTCGAGTGGGCTGGATTAGTTTTATTCCTTTGTTAGATCAAAAGCTTTGCTTCGAGTAAACGGGATAAAAAAAATAACTTTTGATCCAACCATAAAATGAGTCGCTTAACTTAGAGACGGCGAATAAAACTATTTTACTTGCGTACTCATATTTGCCTTTTTGTATTTTTAAACCAGCAAGGAGATTGCGATGGCATTATCTCAGCCAGCAACGTTCAACGAAGAATGGTCAGATGAGCGTGTATTTGCCTACCTTACTCAGCTTCCTCCTGAAGGAGTGAATGGCGACTTTCACGTGCTTTACCATGCTTTCAAACATATGCGTCCAAATGACTATGAGCGTCTTTTGACTCAATTCGTTGCCGATGGCCGTGATGTGAACGCAACTAATCCTGAAGGTCAGCGTATTCATGACGTGATTGCTCAATACCCACGTCAAAGCGCAGGTTTCCTCGAAGTATTGGCAAAATTTGCTTAATTTCGAGTAACAAAAAAAGCCCGCATCATGCGGGCTTTTTTTTATCTTATTTAAAATCAGCGTGATAGTATTTCAGCATGATTAATGCACGATCAACATGAGCAATGGAAACATCAAGCCAAAACCAATGGTTTGTACACTAATAATGGCCGCCATCAGTTGTGAATCACCTTGATAATAGCGTGTCAAAATATAAGACGAAGATGCAGTTGGCAAAGCAAAAAAGACCACTAAAATCATTCGCTCAAAATCAGTCAGACCCATCCAAGTACTCAATAGATAAGCAATACATGGCATTAACATGAGACGCCCTATCGTATTTAAACTTAAACGACGTAGATCGGCGCGCATTTGCTGAAACTGTAATGCTGCCCCAACAGAAAGTAGTCCGAGCGGTAAACTCATGGCTGCCAAGATTTTTAATAGTTCAGGTAAGCCTTCAAACAGACTCAAGCCTGATAAATTAAACAATACCCCTGCAACACAGCCTAAAATTAAGGGATTTTTTGCGATTGACTGACAGGTCTGCCTCAATTGCTTCACACTTAAATTTGAAAACGCCAAGACTGAAATAATATTGACTAAGGGCACTGCAACGGCAATTAACATGGCAAACATCTGCATGCCTGTGGAGCCAAATAAAGCGCCCATAAGGGATAAACCAATATAGGTATTAAAACGGATATGACTTTGGATATACACGCCAAAACGCTGCACGGGGATATGCATAAACTGCTTGATCCCCCACAACACAATGCTGATCAAACAGGTGCCCGCAACCAGTACTGTCAACATTCGTGAAACGGTGTTCATATCCAATTGCACGGCTGATACATTCAAAAAAAGCAGCACAGGAAATAAAACGTAGTAATTAAGTTTTTCTGAATTTACCCAAAATTCATCCTGAACAAACTGTGTGTATTTAAGCACATAGCCCATCGCGATTAATGCAACGAGGGGAAACAATGCGACGACGATATTCATGCTGTACGCCTTGAAATAAAGTAGCTATTTCATCTTTAACCATTTATGTAGCACAATATAATCCTCATCTAGACTCATAACAAAATGAGTAATTACTCATGGCAATGACATTTTCTCAGCTTGAAATCTTTATTAAAGTCGCAGAACAACAAAGCTTTACTCTCGCTGCTCGACAGCTGGGAATTACTCAGTCAGCTATCTCTCATGCCCTAAAGTGTTTAGAACAACATTGGAATGTCAGCTTATTTAGCCGTGAACAAGGCGAAATTAGCCTGACTCATATTGGTCAGCAGTTATTACTGCATGCTAAAGAAGTCATCAATACCGCACAAATCATGCAACAAGAAGTGCATGCCGCACATGGTATTCAACAAGGAACGCTGAGAATTGGCTCTTTTGGTTCTTCTAGTTCGATTCATCTGCTTCCAGAGCTATTAAAGGCATATAGAGAGCGCTATCCGCACATTGAGATCTATGTCGAAGAAGGTACCGATGCAGAAGTGTCTCGTTGGATTTCTGAACGTCAGATTGATGTGGGTTTTGCCGTACTCCCTAAGCCGCAGCTGTTCACCTTCCCGTTAATTCAAGACATTTTCATTGCCTTGATTCCAGATAGTTATTCAGTTTCCAAACACAGTCATTTAAATATCCAAGACCTGCAAAATTACCCCTTTATTATGACCCGTGCGGGCAGCCAGTCCCATGTCGAAAAACTGCTTAAACAACACCACATACAACCTAAAATCACCTATCAAATGTCGCAACTGTTAACCATTTTAAATATGGTGAATTTACAGGAAGGGATTGCTATCGTTGCAGATATGGCGATGCCTGCTGAGCTGTTGGCATTGCATCCACATGTGGTCAAACGTCCACTCTTTCCAAATACCCAACGGCAAATTGGACTCGCCGTAAAAAATCAAAAACTCATGAGCCCTGCCTGCAAAGCCTTTATCGAACTGGCCCAGTCCATGTTCTACCAAGATGAGTTCTCAATCTAAAAATAAAAAAAAACCTGCCGAAGCAGGTTTTTTGTTTTAGAACTTAGACCAAGATATCTCGTTTGCCATTTGGCCCCATCCCACTGACGATGCCATTTTCTTCCATCTGATCAATAATCCGTGCTGCACGGTTATAGCCGAGACTGAATTTACGCTGTAAAGATGAGGTCGATGCTTTACGTGTTTCCAAAACGAAACTAACACATTGATCATACAGCGCATCACGGTCTGATCCGCCATCACCATCTTCAAAACCGCGAGATGTCGGCTCTTCATCATAAGGCGTGAGGATTTCATCGACATAATTCGGTTCACCGCGCTCACGCCATGCATCACAAATACGGTTCACTTCATCGTCTGAAATAAACGCGCCATGCACCCGCTCAGGTTCAATTTTACCCGGTCCGAGGAACAACATATCACCATGACCCAGTAAGTCTTCTGCACCACCAGCATCTAAGATAGTACGTGAATCCAGTTTACTGTTGACACGTAGCGCAGCACGGGTTGGAATATTGGCTTTGATCAAACCTGTTACTACATCTACGGTTGGACGCTGTGTCGCCAACAGCAAATGAATCCCTGCCGCACGTGATTTTTGTGCAAGACGGGTAATCATTTCTTCAGCTTTTTTACCCACTTGCATGATCATGTCGGCAAATTCATCGGCAACAATTACGATCAACGGCATCGGCTGTAAACGTGGCGCACGACTTTGGGTTGCAGAGTCATCTGGCTTCCAAGTTGGATCGATGAGATCTTCACCATTGGCCATTGCTTCTTCAATTTTGCGGTTAAAGTCAGTCAGCTTACGCACTTTCATCAAAGACATCAGCTTATAACGACGCTCCATTTCATTGACACACCAGTTCAATGCACTCACCGCATCTTTCATGTCAGTTACAACAGGCGTTAATAAATGTGGAATATCGTTATAGTTGGCAAGTTCCAACTGTTTCGGGTCAATCATAATAAGTCGCAGTTGCTCAGGTGTATATTTCAACAACATCGACAACAACATGGCATTAACTGCGACTGACTTACCAGAACCCGTGGTACCTGCCACCAACATATGCGGTGCTTTCGCCAAATCGGCCAAGACAGGATTACCCGAAATATCTTTACCCATCGCCATACTAAGTAAGGCATTTGGATCACGGTATGCCGGCGTTTCTAACAGCTCAATAAGACGAACCATTTCACGTGAACTATTTGGGACTTCAATCCCGATATACGGTTTACCCGGAATGACTTCCACCACACGTACAGAGGCCATAGACATCGAACGTGCCAAGTCACGTGAAATATTGGTCACTTTCGACGCTTTCACACCAGGTGCTAAATCAAGTTCAAAACGTGTTACGACTGGTCCCGGCTGCGCCTCTACAACTTTGGCTTTGACATTAAACTCTTGCAGTTTAATTTCTAAAAGTTCAGACAAGCGAGACAATTGCTCTGCAGTGAAATTGACTTTCTTGTTCGGATCAACCGGATCTAAGATTTCCAAGCCCGGCAAAGTCGGTAAATCCAAGCGTTTTTGTGCCACTTGCATCGCACGTGACATTGGACGACCAGAGGCATCGGTTAAAGGCGCATCAAAGTCAAAATCATCTTCGAGATCTAAATCGATGTCTTCAGGCTTACCTGCTGTTTCTTGCCACACTTCACGGAAAGCATCTTTATTCGAGCTGATTAAGGCTTTTTCATCGTCAGATACAAAAGTCTGTGGCTGCGTATTGATTTCAGCACGAACCAAAGGCGTTGATTGCGCATAACTACTGGTTGTACGAACCGGTTGTGACTGTTCTATCGCTCGCTCTGCTTCTTCAACCAGCAAATCATCGAGATCATTAAATTCAGTTTCAGCACTGATATTTTTTTGTGTGGTCAGCGGTGTAATCTGTGCAGCAGCTACACCTAAACCTGCAAGTGTGGCAGCAGCACCTGTAGCAAAGTCATTTGAATGCGTTGCAGGACTTTCACTTTGCGCTGTATTAAATGGGCTATGCACATCAGTCGCTGTTTTACCATTTGGAACAGCGGCTAACAGCTCATCGAAGATCTCATCATCATCCCAATCCACTGATTTTTTAGCAGGTTGCACCGCTTCTGTCGGAGAAGTCGAATGCACATCCGCTGCTTTGTTGAAATATTCAGTTTGATTGGCAGGCTGCTCTTCTTCTGCAGCTTTCAGTAAAGCATCAATATCTTGTTTGTGGCGTTGGTCATCATTGGAATGTAATGCGCGCCAAACTTCACCTGTTGCAACAACACGTTGTTGATCTTGTTCAAGCTGATGCACTTTCGCCAAGGTATGTTCAAAATCTTCATCAGATGGCGTAGCAGTCTCTGCCAAATCTACCGCAGATGAATGCTGTGCGTTCCATTCTTTGTCTGCCCATTCTTTATCGGCAATATCATCAAATAAACGTTCAGCGACGCGATCACGTACCACAGGATCGACATCGACCGCATGATGTTCGTCGGCTGGTGTTACTGGTGCAACCACTTTTGATGCATGCGCAGCAGCACTATCTTTTTTAGTCGTTGGTACTGTACGGTCAAATGCGGTGTCGCCTTCAGGCACATTGCGATAGAACAAATCTTGCAGATAAGCTGGTGTGGATTTCATGGTTGCCCATGTCTTATTCCACTTGATGCCAAAGGCCAAAGTGAACAACATGATCCAAAATGCAATAAGAAATATTGCTGCACCATAGACCGTTAATATTTGTTCAAGACTTTGACCCAGTTCATAGCCAATGATCCCGCCCGATGCATTTTCTAAAGTATCTTCAGGGACATTCCAAAACAGGAAAAGTAAACTTGAAGTTGCCAGTAAAATAAAGAACTGAGCGGCATAGCGAAATGGACGGTTTAGAAAACTACGTGGCCACCACACTTGAATTGCTTCGAGAAATAAATAGACAGGTATCAGCAGACTTGCCCAACCTAAAAATCCATAGAGTAAATCAGCGATCCATGCACCTGCGACGCCGCTGGCATTTGAAACTTGCTGAGTATCACTGGATAAATGCATCCATCCCGGATCAAATGGCGTATATGTGACTGTTGCAAGGAACAGATATATCCCAAATGAAACAAGGAATAAAGTCATTATTAAGCGCTGTGCATATGCACCCGACACCGCTGTCATATACGTTCCTGTAACCAATTCTTCATGAATGTTTTTGTCATTACCCACAACAAAAATGGGCTGAATCTAAACCTGTTATTATGCACCTGTTCAATAAAAAAGATGCAAGATAATTTAAGTATAGTTGTTAACTTTCTTCTATATAGCTCAAAACGATTTCGATGATCAATAATATCGACTTTAATCTCACACAATCGTTTCAAACTTTGACGTATAATTCCACAAATTATCATATAAAAAAAGGATTCTACGGATGAGCGCTCGTCACTCACGTCTAATTATTTTAGGTTCTGGTCCTGCAGGTTATAGCGCTGCGGTATACGCTGCCCGTGCGAACCTGAAACCGACACTCATCGCAGGTATTCAATTAGGCGGTCAATTGACTACAACGACAGAAGTAGACAACTGGCCAGGTGGTGCAGAAGGCTTAACTGGCCCTGCCCTAATGGAACAAATGCAATCACATGCTGAGCGTTTTGGCACAGAAATCGTGTATGACCATATCAATGAAGTTGACCTTAATGTTCGTCCGTTCGTACTTAAAGGCGATATGGAAGAGTTCACTTGTGATGCATTGATTATTTGTACAGGTGCAACTGCACAATATTTAGGTCTTGAATCAGAAGCTGCTTTCATGGGTCAAGGCGTGAGTGCATGTGCAACATGTGACGGGTTCTTCTACAAAAACCAAAAAGTTATGGTTGTCGGCGGCGGTAATACTGCTGTGGAAGAAGCACTTTATCTTTCAAACATTGCTTCTCATGTCACTTTAGTACACCGTCGTGACTCTTTACGTTCAGAGAAGATTCTGCAAGATCATCTTTTTGCAAAAGAAAAAGAAGGTAAAATCAGCATCATCTGGAATCACCAAGTGGATGAAGTGATTGGTGATACGACGGGTGTGACTTCTGTACGTATTAAATCTACGCAAGATGATTCAACTCAAAATGTTGATGTCACTGGTATGTTTGTGGCTATTGGTCACAAACCAAACAGCGGTATTTTTGAAGGTCAATTGAACTTACGTGATGGCTACATCCAAGTTCAAAGTGGCACAGCGGGTAACGCAACACAAACGTCTATTCCGGGTGTATTTGCTGCGGGTGATATTGCCGATAGTATCTACCGTCAAGCGATTACTTCTGCAGGTTCAGGCTGTATGGCTGCACTCGATGCTGAAAAATACCTTGATGCACTCGGCGAATAATCTTTTGCTTAAGTCATTTGCTTAGCTAAATAGTTTTAAAAATTAGCCGACCTGATGGTCGGCTTTTTTATGTATGATAAATATCCGTGTACCTCAATAAGAAGCTTGGCATGCCGATACTCCCTCCTTCTGAATTTACTTTCCCCGATCCAGTTGAATGCGATCCTGATGGTGAAGGCTTAATTTGCATCGGTGCTGACCTCTCTCCTTCCACATTGTTTGAAGCCTATAGCCATGGTCTTTTCCCGTGGTTTAGTGAAGGTGATCCGATTTGTTGGTGGTGTCCTGAACCCCGCTGCATTATTCGACCGCAGGACTATCGTCCGAGCAAATCCTTATTACGCACAATGAAAAAAATGGACTATAAGATCACCATTAATCGTGCGTTTGAAACTGTGATTCTCTCATGTTCACTGCCACGTAGTTATGTCAATGAAACATGGATTTCAGAAGATATCATTCAGGGATATTCTTCGCTATTTGAAGCAGGCTATGCTTATAGCATTGAAGTTTGGGAAAATGAGACTGTTGTCGGAGGCCTCTATGGCGTCAATATTGGCCATGGCTGCTTTGGTGAGTCTATGTTCAGTACACGAACAGATGTCTCTAAAATGGCGTTTTACACCTTAATGCTCATCGGGCAAGAGAATCAGTTGCCATGGATTGATTGCCAATTGGTCAACGATCACCTCTTAAGCTTAGGTGCGAGTACACTTTCTCGCCAACAATACCTTAATTCGTTACAAGATGTTGTTAAACAACCCTCTATCGATTGGAAAAAGTATCAGGACAGTGTATTTTCAAGTAAAACAATAGCGCAATGGGCGAGTCTCAGCGCATGACAATAAAAGAGGGATATTACGATGAATTCCTATCAACCAAAGTCCCTGTTGAACGAATTACAGTACTACATCACGCCTCCGCATGATTGTAGCTACTTAGAAAATAAATCTGCTCGGATGGTCTTTTTGGACCCGGTCCATCGTATTGATGTGGTCACGTTATCCGAACTTTCCCGCATGGGTTTTCGTCGTAGTGGTGATTTTGTCTATCGCCCTGAATGTCATCTTTGTCGCCAATGTTTGTCCTCTCGCGTTCCTGTTCATGAATTTCAAATGAACAGCGTGCAAAAAAAAGCGTGGAAACGGAATCAAGATTTAACGGTGAAAATTAGCCGCCCTCAAGATGCCGATGCAAAGCATTATGCGCTGTACGAACGCTACATTAATGAGCGGCATGCTGATGGTGATATGTACCCACCTAGCCAAGATCAATTTGAAAAATTTTTAATTAATAGCTGTACTGACAGTTTCTTTTTAGAGCTGTGGTTAGATGAGCAACTGATCAGCGTATCTACCTGTGATCCACTCGATGATGGTATTTCAGCGGTATATACCTTTTTTGATCCTGATGAAAGCCGTCGCTCACTAGGTACTTTTGCCATTCTGAAACAAATCGAGCATGCGCAAAAGCTTGGACTGCAATATGTCTACTTGGGCTATTGGGTACCCGATTCGAAAAAAATGAATTATAAATCTCAGTATATTCCACTGGAACTTCTGCTTGATGGACAATGGCGTCGACTCAACCGACCACTGACCCAAGAAGAAATCAGCCAACTGGGGGATTCCCTGATGACCACCTTACCTTCCGGCTGGAACAATCCTATTATTAAATAAAAGGGATCAAACAAAAGATATTCAATAAAATAGCATCCGTTTATTCACGAATGCTTACTTTAAATCTGATTACGCTTCACCGCTTTTATTTAAATAAAGCTGCAAAATCATCACTACAAGCCTTCACCATAATAATGGCGTGCTCACGAGTTCCATCGGCATTTGGATAATAATTCTTTCGCAAATCGATTTGGTGAAAATCAGCTTTTTCATATAAACGGATTGCAGGTTGATTACCTTCACGAACTTCCAAGAAGATTTGAATGGGATTATTTTTGAGTAAGGCTATAGATTCATCGAGTAATTGAAAACCTAATCCTTTGCCTTGCTGGCTCGGATCGATCGCCATTAACAATAAATTTGCTTCATCTAAAACGGGTTGTAAAATGCAAAATCCAACAACTTTTCCTTGTCGCTCAATCACCGTACTTTGATAGGCAGCAATCGATTCTTGAAATTGTTTTAAGGTCCAAGGATGGCTTTGTACGCGGCGCTCGATATCGTAAACCTGCTGTACATCAGCGTCTTGCATCAAACGAATCATCTTCGTTTATCTTTCTATAGCTAGGGTATGCGCATTATAAAAAGTTTGCTTCTAAAGTTGAATAAAAAAAAGAGCGATTTACATCGCCCTTCTCAAAAAGTCACCACAGCGCTGTGATTAGAGACCCAAATATGCTTTCCACGTTTTTAACAAACCTGAAGTATCTAAATCATTCGGGTGAAAACCTGGTTTAAAATACATCAACATTTCTTTACCCATACCAGTGATGATGCCTTTTGAAGGGCTATAACCATAGGTATAAATATCTTTTAATGCTTCAAAATTAAGCTTGTTATCTTCTTTTAATAAACGAGCAACAAAGTAGCTTTGTACGAAGAATAAAGTCACCATTGCGCCAATCAATGAACCTGTACGGAGTGCGTAGGCCTTAATTCCCTGACCAAAGACACCTTCAAAAACATCATAAGCCACGGCTTTATGTTCATTTTCTTCAATCGCATGCCACAACCACATATTTTTCATGGTTTCATCTGTCATTAAGGCTTGAATATGTGGGTTAACCAATAACTGTGAAGCGATGGTTGCAGTGAAATGCTCAAGTGCCGTAGTTGCGGTTAGATCCACCATTTCTTGAGTGATACCAACAGGTTTACCAATACGTGCAAAGACTTTGCGCACGCCTTGGATAACTCGACCCGTTGCCTTATCAAGCGTTTCGACATCATGACCGTATTTTTGTGCAGAAGCATTGAAGCCTTCATGCTCTTGCGTATGCATCGCTTCCTGACCAATGAAAGCACTAATTTCTTTCTGTAGGGCTTCATTATTTGCGATCGCGGGGTGTTTACGTACTGCACGCACACTATCAATAAAGAACATTTCACCCGCTGGAAATAAAGCAGATAATGCGGTCATAAAATGTGTCAAACCAGCTGAGCCGTTCATCCAGTACTCTGGTACTGCATCAAATTCAAAATTCATGCGACGTACAGGGAAACTTGCACCTGCTCGATTAGTAATCTTTACTTTAGCGTTCATGCCTAACTCCTTTTTTGAGTTATTAAATACTCAAACTTTTTATTGGTTTTCTTGAGTTCATATTACGGTTTTATTGAATTGTTATTATTTCAGTTAAGGACAGTGAATTATCACTAAAGGACAGCTTTCAAAAATATTGTCAGACAATTTTCCTATCATATTGAATAAGCAAAAAAAAGCGCCTCAAAGAGGCGCTTTTTTCACACATTTAGTGATTATGCAGTTACTTTAGAAACTACACCAGCACCAACTGTACGACCACCTTCACGGATCGCGAAGCGTAAGCCAGCGTCCATTGCGATTGGGTGGATTAATTCTACTGACATTTCTACGTTGTCACCAGGCATAACCATTTCTACGCCTTCTTTAAGCGCGATCGCACCAGTTACGTCAGTTGTACGGAAGTAGAACTGTGGACGGTAACCGTTAAGGAATGGAGTGTGACGACCACCTTCGTCTTTAGAAAGTACGTATACTTCTGCGTCGAATTTAGTATGCGGTTTGATTGTACCTGGTTTAGCAAGTACTTGACCACGTTGAACGTCTTCACGTTTAGTACCACGTAGAAGAACACCACAGTTCTCGCCCGCACGACCTTCGTCAAGAAGTTTACGGAACATTTCTACGCCAGTTACAGTTGTTTTAACTGTATCTTTAATACCAACGATTTCAACTTCTTCGCCTACTTTCACGATACCAGTTTCAACACGGCCAGTTACTACTGTACCACGACCTGAAATTGAGAATACGTCTTCGATTGGCATAAGGAATGCTTGGTCGATAGCACGTTCTGGCTCTGGGATGTAAGAGTCAAGAGCTTCAACAAGAGCAACTACAGCATCTTCGCCGTATTGACCAGCTTCACCATTAAGCGCTGCAAGAGCAGAACCACGGATTACTGGAGTATCGTCGCCTGGGAAGTCATAAGTAGAAAGAAGTTCACGAACTTCCATTTCTACTAATTCAAGAAGTTCTTCGTCGTCAACAAGGTCGCATTTGTTTAAGAATACAACGATGTAAGGTACACCTACCTGACGAGAAAGAAGGATGTGTTCACGAGTTTGTGGCATTGGACCATCAGTCGCAGCACATACAAGGATTGCACCATCCATTTGCGCAGCACCAGTAATCATGTTTTTAACATAATCGGCGTGACCTGGGCAGTCTACGTGAGCGTAGTGACGGATTGGAGAATCGTATTCTACGTGTGAAGTATTAATTGTAATACCACGTGCTTTTTCTTCTGGTGCAGAGTCGATTGCAGCGTAATCTTTCGCTTCACCACCGAATTTTTTTGCACATACAGTTGCAATTGCAGCTGTTAAAGTAGTTTTACCGTGGTCGACGTGACCAATTGTACCCACGTTAACGTGTGGCTTATTACGTTCGAACTTAGCCTTAGCCATGAGATCTTCCTTTTTAAACTACTCATGCAGGGATACTGCATGAGCATTTGGTTTTTAACTATGAATTAGTTTGGGCTTATAGTAATCGAAAGATTACTCGTCGTCACCTTTTTTACCGCCAGATTGGAACTTAGCGATGATGCCTTCAGCCACGTTACGTGGTGTTTCAGCGTATTTAGCGAATTCCATAGAATAAGTCGCACGACCTTGAGACATAGAACGCATATGAGTTGCGTAACCAAACATCTCAGAAAGTGGAACTTCTGCACGGATAGCTTTAGTACCACCAGGTAAATCGTCCATACCTTGAACAAGACCACGACGACGGTTTAAGTCACCCATGATATCGCCCATGTAGTCTTCTGGAGTTTCTACTTCAACTTTCATGATTGGTTCAAGCAAGATAGGATCTGCTTTCATGAAACCGTCACGGAATGCGTAAGAACCCGCCATTTTGAACGATAATTCGTCAGAGTCGACGTCATGGTAAGAACCATCGAACAATGTCGCTTTGATGCCAACCACTGGATAACCAGCTAGGACACCATTCTTCATACGTTCTTGGATACCTTTGTCAACCGCACCGAAGAATTCTTTAGGTACTACACCACCTACAACTTCTTCAGCGAACTCGTAATCTTTGCCAGCATCTTCAGCAAGTGGTTCTAAACGTACGTATACGTGACCAAACTTACCTTTACCACCAGTTTGACGTACAAACTTACCTTCTTGTTCAACTGATTTTTTGATCGTTTCACGGTAAGCTACCATTGGTTTACCAATGTTCGCTTCAACGTTGAATTCACGCTTCATACGGTCAACAATAATGTCAAGGTGAAGCTCACCCATACCAGCAATAATTGTTTGACCAGATTCTTCGTCAGTACGTACGCGGAATGAAGGGTCTTCTTTCGCCAAACGACCTAAAGCAACAGACATTTTTTCTTGGTCAGCTTTAGTTTTAGGCTCAACCGCAAGCGCAATTACTGGCTCTGGGAATTCCATACGCTCTAGTGTAATTACATTGTTTTCATCACATAATGTATCACCAGTCGTAGTATCTTTAAGACCTACACATGCTGCGATATCACCCGCACGAATTTCTTCAATATCGTGACGGTCATTTGCGTGCATCTGTACGATACGGCCAACACGTTCGCGCTTCATTTTAACTGGGTTATAGCAAGGGCTACCTGCTTTAAGCACACCAGAGTAAACACGTACGAATGTTAAGTTACCTACAAATTTGTCGTTCATGATTTTGAACGCAAGCGCAGAGAACGGAGCATCATCAGACGCTTCACGAGAACCTTCAGTTTCGTCTTTGTCGTCAAGGATACCTTTAATCGCCTCGACATCAGTCGGCGCAGGTAAGAATTCAATTACAGCATCCAACATACGTTGAACACCTTTGTTTTTGAACGCTGAACCACAAAGCATTGGTTGAATTTCATTCAACAATGTACGTGCACGTAAACCTGAAACGATTTCTTCTTTAGTTAACTCACCTTCTTCAAGGTACTTGTCCATGAGTTCTTCTGATGCTTCCGCAGCAGCTTCAACCATGTTAGTACGCCATTCGTTAGCTAGTTCAACTAATTCAGCAGGGATTTCGCCATATTCAAACTTCATACCTTGAGACGCTTCGTCCCAGATAATCGCTTTCATTTCGATTAGGTCAACAACACCCTGGAAGTTTTCTTCTGCACCGATTGGAACAACGATTGGCACTGGATTACCACCAAGACGTGTTTTAACTTGTTCAACAGCACGGAAGAAGTTCGCACCAGTACGGTCCATTTTGTTCACGAATGCAATACGTGGAACTTTATATTTATTTGCTTGACGCCATACAGTTTCAGACTGAGGTTGTACACCACCTACAGCACAGTAAACCATGCATGCACCGTCAAGAACACGCATAGAACGTTCAACTTCAATAGTGAAGTCTACGTGTCCTGGGGTATCAATTACGTTAATACGGTGCTGTTCGAATTGGTTACCCATCCCTTTCCAGAAGCATGTTACTGCCGCTGAGGTAATAGTAATACCACGTTCTTGCTCTTGTTCCATCCAGTCTGTAGTTGCAGAACCTTCGTGAGTTTCACCAAGTTTGTGGCTCTCACCTGTGTAGAACAAAATACGTTCTGAAGTGGTAGTTTTACCAGCATCAATGTGCGCAGAGATACCAATGTTACGATAACGAGAAATTGGGGTTTGACGAGCCATGATTTCTAGCATTCCTAAATTTTGTTGTTTAAAACAGGACGCTTTAAGCTGCATAGCAACTTAAAGCGATTCGATGACAAAACAGTGACAACTGATTTGTCACCCTCCTGAATAGGGGCTGTTTTATCCGCTTAGAAACGGTAATGAGAGAAGGCTTTGTTGGCTTCAGCCATACGATGCACATCTTCACGTTTTTTGATCGCTGCGCCTTTACCTTCAGCTGCATCAAGCAACTCACCAGCAAGACGTAAAGCCATAGTTTTTTCAGAACGCTTAGCAGCAGCATCTACTAACCAACGCATAGCCAAGGCAGTACGACGGGATGGGCGTACTTCCATAGGCACTTGGTATGTAGCACCACCAACACGGCGTGCTTTTACTTCGACCATAGGACGAACTTTTTCAAGAGTAGTCTCGAAAAATTCAACTGGGTCTACTTTAGATTTTTCTTGAACGCGGTCTAAAGCACCGTAAACGATACTTTCAGCAATAGATTTTTTACCATCTTGCATTACGTGGTTCATGAATTTAGCGATTGTTTGGCTGCTGAACTTAGGATCCGGAAGGATTTCACGGGCAGCAACTACGCGACGTCTTGGCATTTTAATACACCTAATAAATATGACACTTCAGGTTATTCCAGCAGGTGCACAAAGTGTCATGTGCTTTCGCTGGCCTTACTATACGTCGCTTGGAATTTTCACAAAAAATGCAGAAATCAGACAAGCGAGACGATAAAGGATTGCAGTTCTAACGAACTAAGAAGCCAATCTTTTCAGATTATTTCTTAGGACGTTTAGCACCGTATTTAGAACGAGACTGGTTACGATCTTTAACACCAGCACAGTCTAAAGAACCACGAACGGTATGGTAACGTACACCTGGTAAATCTTTAACACGACCACCACGGATAAGAACAACACTGTGCTCTTGTAGGTTATGGCCTTCACCACCGATGTAGCTAGAAACTTCGAAACCTGAAGTTAAGCGAACACGGCAAACTTTACGCATTGCTGAGTTAGGTTTTTTAGGTGTAGTTGTGTAAACACGTGTACAAACACCACGACGTTGTGGACAAGCCTTCAACGCAGGAACTTTAGATTTTTCAACTAAAGTTGTACGACCCTTACGGATCAACTGATTTGTTGTTGCCATTTGGCAATTCTCCCGTTAATAAAAAGCCCCAAAAAATACTACTTTTTGAGGGCATGCAATTGTAAGCGAAGACTTAAAATTGGTCAACAATATACGATCATCGAAAACATTTATTCATCGTGAGTTGCGCAAATTTTCACCCACAAATAAATAGGTTATTTTTCAGAAGAATCTGCTGATTTTTTTGTAACTTTATCTACGGCTGCTGTTTTGGCTTTACGCGGCTTAGCTTTGGGTGCAGCTTTCGCCACAGGGACATCATCATCCTGTACAGCTTCCAACACATCAAACTCATCCGTTTCAGCTAAAGCAGGTTTTTGCGCAGCCACGGGTGCATGAGGCTCAACAACTTTTTCTGCGAGTGCCTCCAAACCTTCTGAGACTTTTTGTTCCTGCGCTACCGCCACTTCGGCTGCATCAGCGGTTTTAGCTTGTGCTTTTTTAGTGACTTTTACTGCGCGGATACTCTCGTGACCTGCAACATCTATGGTTTGATCTAGTACAGGTTCAGCCAAATCGATATCTTTCGCCTTAATGCCTTCTAGTAATTTAGGTGTTGCTTGAGCAAGCAACTCAAGAGAGCGCTCATAGGCATGTAATGGTGACAAGGTGATATCTTGATGCTGCAAAATATATTGGCGCGCATTTGAAAAGACTTGCTGTGCCTTCTGATTCACTTCATCCACCAAACGGCGACTATACACCACACTTACACCAGCACTCGCCACAGGAGATAACCGTGATAGCTGATTTAAAAGTGAAACTTTTGGCATTTGATTGAGCCATGCCCACTTGAACTGACCATTTTCATCCAGTACATATTTTTTCAATGCTGCTGCATCGGTGTCTGAACCCACCAATTGCTGCAACTGATGCAAATCACTATTTTGCAGTGTACTACTCAGGGCTTTAATCGCCATAAGCAAAGTTTGTTTTTCTGCAATTAAACTCAGGTCGACCTGTTTAAAAATAAACTGAACGATATCTTGATCACTTTCTTTACTTAAGTCGAAACCATAAGAACGTCCAACTTGATAAATCACTCGTAAAGTCATAATCAGTGAAGCAGGGATATCAATACTTGAACCGATAACACCTGTCGCACCTGTTAAAGCCCCTTGAATTGAAGCAATCCATTTATTTTGCTCGCCTAAGGCCTGACTAATGCGGCGTGACCGATCGACATCTTGTGTCAACTCTTCTAAATCACGTACCCCAGCTTCATCAAGCACTGCATCTACAGATGAAATATCCGAACTAAAATGATTCAATCGATCAAAAAGATAGTCAGAAATCTTGTCGCTAAATTGAGGGGCAACAAAATTAGCTACATTATTTACGGTATTAAAATGTCGACCGAATAATTGTCTAGAAACATTCGGAACATGTTCACGCAGAATTTGCTGCGGATTATCATATTTTTTCACATCAAATACGCTCATCTGACGTGACTGACCTTCCAAGGTTTGACCATTCTTTTGTGGCTGAATGACCTTAGTTACAGATTCGGGTGCAACATGATTGATAATAGACACCCCTGTAGAACTGAGCTTTTTAGCCACTCCAAAGGCGTTTGAGAGCAGACCAGCCGTTGGTTTATTATTCGTTTTCGCCATTCCCTACCCCATTCAGACTATTCTTGAAATTCTTGATAAATACTAGGTGTAGTCAAACTTTATCACAACTTGAATATGTATCTTTAAGTTAAGTTTTTTGCTGCATCGTTGCAAATTAGCTCAGTCAAAAATAGGCATAGGATTTGCCATAAGAATTCAAAAAGCTTTCTGCTATCATTATTCCAATCAAATTATATGAGTTCGTCTATTTAGAAAGTTTCCTTCGTATACTTTCAATAGCTTGCTCACACACTACCTATAAAGGATCTGTAGATGAAACGTGTTGTAATCACTGGTATGGGCATCAACTCATGCATTGGTAATACATTAGAAGATGTCACTCATTCTTTGCAAAACGGGATTTCTGGAACACGTTTCAACCCAAGTTATGCTGAACTTAATTTCAAAAGTCATGTCAGTGCGGCTGCAGAACAAAACTTTGACGGTATTGACCGCCGCTTAAAACGCTTTATGGGCGTATGCGCAATGTATGCATACAACTCAGCTTTGGCTGCAGTAGAAAATGCAGGCTTAACAGCAGAACAAATTGGTGGTAATCCACGTTACGGTATTGCTGGTGGTTCAGGTGGTGGTTCAACTGCATCTGTTGTTGAAATGAAAGAACTTCTAGACACTAAAGGTGCACGTAAAGTTGGTCCATTCTTTGTACCACGTAACATGACCAACACCATTACTGCAAACGTGGGTGTTGCATTTAAAATGCAAGGTATTGCACACACGATTACTAGCGCATGTGCAACATCTGCCGATGCCATTGGTTATGCATACAACCTGATTCAATTGGGCAAACAGGACTTAATGCTTGCCGGTGGTGGTGAAGAGGACCATTGGTCACAAAGTCTTTTATTTGATGCAATGGGCGCACTTTGTTCAAAATATAATGACACACCAGCGACTGCTTCACGCCCTTACTCTGCTGACCGTGACGGTTTCGTGATCGCAGGTGGTGGTGGCTTCGTTGTACTAGAATCTCTTGAACATGCTCAAGCACGTGGCGCAAACATTTTGGCTGAAGTTGTCGGCTATGCAGCAAACTCAGATGGCGCAGACATGGTTGCACCATCAGGTGAAGGTGCGACTCGTTGTGTCCTGATGGCGCTTGAAGAAGCAAAACAACACGGCGTAGACAAAATTGACTATGTTAATACACATGGTACATCTACTCCGGCTGGTGATGTTACTGAACTTAAAGCGATGGAACGTGCTTTCGGCGAAGGACAAGTTCCTCCGCTCAGCTCGACTAAATCAATGACAGGTCACAGCCTCGGTGCTGCAGGTGTACAAGAAGCGATTTACTCTATTTTGATGATGCAAAATGACTTTATTGCACCAAACATCAACGTGACTGAACTTGATGAAGGTGCAAAACCTTTTGATATCGTACTTGAAAAACGTGATGCAAAATTGAATACTGTGATGAGTAACAGTTTTGGTTTTGGCGGTGTAAACGCTTGCCTCGTTTTCAAAAAATGGGAAGCTTAATATAAAGTTTGCTGCTTTGGCGCTTCGGTGCCAAAGCACACACCCACCGCCCTTTTAAGGGTCAATATATGGATGCTCCATCAGATGCTTTCCTCTGGGTCAAAGCATTGCATATCATCGCAGTTGTTTGCTGGTTCGCAGCGCTATTTTATCTCCCTCGCCTTTTTGTCTACCATGCTATGAGTGAAGATACTACCAGTCATCAGCGCTTTCAAATCATGGAACGCAAGCTATATCGCGGCATTATGTGGCCCGCAATGATTGCTACACTGATCACGGCGCACTTCCTCGTCGATTGGGGTGATGCAACTCGACACTACCATGAAGCGCTTTGGTTCTACCTAAAAGTTGGATTAGTTGGACTATTGGTGATTTATCATTTTGTATGTGGTTATTACCGTAAAAAGCTTATCGAAAATGCACATTATAAATCGCATAAGTTCTGGCGTTATTTTAATGAAATGCCCACTTTGATTTTATTTGCAGTGATCATTTTAGTGGTCGTGAAGCCAAGCTTCTAAACGACTGTAAAAAAGCCCCTACTCATTGGGGCTTTTTTATTTCTATACCAAAATGTTTATATACAAAAACTACAACTGCACACAGCTATCTAAAATATTCCAATTGTGTGCTCTAAATTGCTCACGCGGATACGGCACCTCAGCACACAGCATACCCTCCTTCTTAAAGAAACGTCGGCCGTGGCTATTTTGATTCAACTGCGTTAAATCAGTCGCACCCTGATTCAACAAATTAAAAATCATAATTCGATCATTCAAAATGTGCCCTGCAAGCACATAGCGCTCCCAAGGCACCCCCTCTATATTGGACAAAGTATTGCCCAAATAGTTTTTGATATGCCAAGATGAATACTGTCCCTGTTTTTGACCAGCCTGCATCCTAAACGAATCATAAGAAAGCTCAGATAGCTGTGCCGCCTCTTCATATTGCTTAAACAATTGATTTGCAGTTTGATTTGGCAAATACAACCAATACATAAACGAGGTATTCCAGTCCGATAATTGCTGCACCTGCTTCAACACCGCATATACGCCATAGGCTTCCAATTGCGCTGCTGAGCGCAAACTTAACTGACTGGCACTTAAAGGCTCTAAATAAACAACTTGTCCAGTCTTTAATTGCTCATTACGTATAATTCGAACATAACGTGCCAGCCAGCTTTGAATCAGCATCCTTTCAACCAATGAGATCGGGCGCTCAAGCATCTGCTGCAATCTTTGATATTCAGCCATATATGCATCCAGCTTATCCTCTTTATTTAACGCAATATTGATCTGATAAAGGATCGCCAACTGATTTAAATATTTAAAGTCTGGATATGCGGAATTGCTCGGCATACTTAAACTGCGGTATTGGTCTGCATGCTGCAACCATGTGTTAAAGCGCTGCAACGGCACCTTTTCTTGCTGTATCAGCGCACCGAGCACCTGATGATGCTCAACAACAAATGCGCTAGCTGCCTTAGGATCATCGACCAGCAATTGCTGAAACTCCGCAACTAAATTCGTCTGTTCTTCTGACCACTTTTCACGTGTTAGCTTCGCATTCAATGGCTGGCCCAATACATTCTGATGCTCTTGCCCCAACAAACTAAATGCCCAATCTTGATGATAACGATAGCGCCCAACATTCAATGCCGAAAACCGATCTGCGGCATTCAGCCCAAGCAAGTTAAAATACGGCTCTTGTGTGTAATTTGAATGATAAGAAATTTCAGACTGCTGCCACTTGAGCACCCGAGGATCAATACGCTCATCCCACCGCAGCCAAAGACAAAAACACACAACAACTGCAAGCAACAGCAAGAAAATAAAGATGATTTTTTGTTTCATTGATTTCTTATTTTGAATTATTTCAGCCGCATTATATTCAACTTCACCATTCACGCATACAAAAAAAAGCCATCACAAGATGGCTTTTTTTACTTTAAACACAAATATTTATGCAGGAATACGAAGCACCTGACCTGGGAAAATGTCATCGGCATTTTTTAGCAAAGGACGGTTTGCTTCAAAAATTTTATTGTATTGATTTGCATCACCATAAAATTCTTTAGAAATCTTAGAAAGATTATCGCCTGATTTAACTGTATAAAATTTACTTTCAGGTTCTGGCGTTGCTACAGTCAACTGATCATCCACTTGCGCCACATGATCAATATTCCCTACCGCCAAGATAATCTTTTCACGATCTGCTTGGCTTTGCACCTGACCTTTCACTGTTGCTAGATCTGAAGTCCCGTTATAACTCACAGACAAGCCAGTTACAGGTAAGCCCAGTGCTTTGATATGACCCAATAACTTATTGGCAATTTCTTGTGCAGATGGTTCAGAAGGTGTTGCTGGCGCTGCCTGAGGTTCTGCAGGCGCTGTATTTTTTTTACCAATTCCTTTTACAAAATCAAAAAGACCCATGTTTTTCTCCGTTGTTTTTACTGTTTTAAATAATTTAACTATTGTTCAAACTCTATTTTTATAGCTAAAAAATAACCGCTTTTGAGTTGTTGTTGGTGACAGAAACGTAAGCTAATGTAAAAACAAAATATTCAGCATAAAAAAAGCCACCGAATGGTGGCTTTTTAAATCAGCATCGCTGAAATCTAAAATTAACCTAGTTTCTTAGAAACGTAGTCAATTGCAGATTGTACAGTAGTGATTTCGTTTGAATCTTCATCAGGAATAGTGATGTCGAAATCGTTTTCGAAAGACATAACTAATTCAACTAGGTCTAGAGAGTCTGCACCTAAGTCATCCATGAAAGAAGCTTCATTTTTGATCTCGTCTGCTTTAAGACCAAGTTGTTCAGCTACTGCTTGTTTTACGCGTTGTTCGATATCGCTCACAGGAATTCTCCTCATTGCTTGTGGCGTTTTTAATGCCGTTAGTTTAATTGAATCTAAATCGTTTTGAAAGTTTATACTTGAGCGCTTAGCTCATGTATAAACCACCATTTACATGTATTACAGTTCCGGTTATGTAACTTGCCTTTTCAGAAGCAAGAAAACTTACGGCATTTGCGATATCTTGCGGCTCACCTAAACGGTTTAAAGCCACTTGATCACTCATCTTTTTACGAATTTCTTCGCTTAACTGTTCTGTCATTTCTGTTGCAATAAAGCCCGGAGCCACTGCATTTACAGTGATTTGGCGGCTTCCCATCTCTTTTGCAAGGCTGCGACCAAAGGCCTCAATCCCTGCTTTTGCAGCAGAATAGTTTGCTTGTCCTGGGTTAGCAAAATGTGCAACCACAGAACTAATATTAATAATTCGGCCAAAACGTGCTTTGGTCATACCCTTTAAAACACGTTTAGAAAGTCGATAAACGGCTTTCAAATGAATGTTGAGAATGTCATCCCAATCATCTTCTGACATACGAAGTAACAAATTATCTTTGGTAATACCCGCATTGTTCACTAAAACCAATACAGAACCAAAGTTTTGCTCAATGTCTGATACCAATGCATCAATTGCAGTTGCATCACGTACATCTAAAACTTTACCCGCACCATTTTCAGCAAAAGCTGCAGATAATTTTTCTGCACCCGCTTCTGAAGTTGCAGTACCTACAACAAAATAACCGTCTTGAATCAATTGCTGAGCAATTGCTGCTCCAATCCCTCGGCTCGCACCTGTTACTAAAGCAACTTTGCGTTCTTGTGTCATGCAATTTTCCCTTCTGCCACTAAAATGGCATTCAGTGCATCTTCCATACGACCTTTCGTGTCGAGTGGGAATGCTTTTTCAATATTTGGCAAACGTTTTGCGAGATTCGCAAGGACATTACCCGGACCACATTCAGCAATGTACTGAATACCTTGGTCTTGCAAATACTGCATGGTCTTTGTCCACTGTACAGATTGGTATAACTGTGCAGTTAACGCCTGACGTAATTGCGCTACATCAGTCGCGATTTCAGCGCCTACATTTTGTATTACAGGTATAGTAGGCAGCTCAATGGCAGTTTGTTCCAATGCTGTCGCAAACTGTTCAGCAGCAGGTTTCATCAATGCACAATGCGATGGCACAGAAACCGGAAGTGCGATTGCCTTACCGCCATTTTCTTTAGCAGCAGCCATAACCGCTTCAACCATGGCTTTATCGCCCGCAATGACAACTTGACCTTGTGCATTGTAGTTTGCAGCATCTACTGAACCTTGGCCTTCTGCTTGAGCACAAAGTTCAATGACTTTGGCATCATCTAGACCCAAAATTGCCGCCATTGCACCTTGACCTTCAGGTACAGCACTTTGCATTAACTGACCACGTAGGTTCACCAGTTTAACGGCATCACCTAGGCTCATCGCTCCCGCAGCAACCAAGGCGCTGTATTCACCTAATGAGTGACCTGCAAGGTATTTCGGTGCAACACCACCTAACTCTAACCACACACGCCATAAAGCAATACTGGCAGTCAGTAGTACAGGTTGAGTAAATTCTGTTTGGTTTAACCCTTCACCACTTTGCGCAATTTGCCAAAGATCAAAGCCAACTACTTCTGATGCTTCTGCAAATGTTGCTTGCACACTACTAAACTGTTCTGCAAGTTCAGCGAGCATGCCGACTTTCTGTGACCCTTGACCCGGGAACACGAATGCAGTTTTAGTAGCTTGAGCTGCTTGCTCGAGTTGTTTAGCAGACATAAAAAAATCCTTTATCAAGACTGGTGAATTTATGCTATTTGGACATTTATTCAACACAATCCCATGTAAGCTTGTTTCAGGGACGGAAATTTAACACTTAATTTTTGTCTTGGTAATTGCCAAATGCAACAAAAAATCGGTACAAAAAAAGGGAGCTTAACGCTCCCATTTTTTCTACTAAGCTTGACGCTTAATACATCACCAATTATTCAGCAGATGCTTTAGCGAATAATTGACGACCACGGTAGATACCATCTTTAGATACGTGGTGACGACGGTGAGTCTCGCCAGTAGCTTGGTCTACAGTTAATGCATTCTCGGTTAAAGCGTCATGTGAACGGCGCATGTCACGGCGAGAGCGACTTTTACGGTTTTGCTGAACGGCCATGATGGCTCCTTACAAAGATCGAAAAAATGGATCAGAACAAATTCGATTGTCTTATACTCAAGAGTATAACACAAAAATTAGTTAAGTTTACCCTTCAAACCTGCCAAAACATCAAACGGGTTATCCCGTTTTTCTTCAACAAGCTCTTCAGCGGCAGGTTGATGCTTATGTTCACAAGCGTCGTGCTTAGGTGACAAAGGCATCAACAATAACAATTCATCCTCTATCAGTGAGAGTAAATCAGCAGTCGCAGGTGCATCATATGAACCTTTGGTTGTTGCTTCACTTTCACCTAAAACGATGAAATCAGCATCCTCATCCAAGCGCTCTATCAGTGACTCGTCATCTACAAGAGCTAGATGAAAACTTAAAACAAGTGGGATCTCAACAGTATCCAGACAACGCTGGCATTCCATTGAAACATTTGTTTCAACATGACCATCCAGCCATACAATGCGATGATAAGCATCCATTGATAGCTTACAGTCTATGTTAATCAATTGATCATCAATTGATCCAACAGCTTCACGAGCAATACGAACAAAGCGAGATAATGGCAGTGTTCCTGACCATTTAAAGCCCTGTTCAGCCCATTTAAACGGCTCAATCTGTGCCGGAAAGGTATTTGCTGACATAATTAAGGCGGCAATTCTACAAATTCATCAGTACTCTGTCAAAGATTAAGATACAATTTTGTACTTATTTAGACAGACCATTTGGGTAACTTAAGTTATGCATCTGTTGCAGCCGCAAACAGAAGTGAATGTTTCATCACTTATGAGCACAATTTCAACGCTTGATTCTGACATTTCAACCGACCAAGTGCAACTCTCGGCTTGGGAGAAACTTTCCACAGAAACAGAACACGTCGCATGGCTCATCTTACACTTTAATCATTGGTTTTCCCACCTGAATGTGAGCTTAGTGAAAGGTGACTTTGAGCCCGAATACTTTCCTGCTGATTCAAACGGCCCTGCCCGTATTCAATTTGCTCATGGTTATTTCAATAGCGCCTTGCATGAAATTAGTCATTGGACTATTGCTGGTGATCAACGTCGTTTACTTCCCGATTTAGGCTATTGGTATGCACCTGATGGTCGTAGTAAAGAGCAACAAGCCCTCTTTGAACAGGTAGAAATTAAGCCGCAAGCGATCGAATGGTTATTTGCAAAAGCCTTTGGGCGCAAGTTTCGTGTCTCACTTGATAACCTCACTGGTGAAGGAGGAGATGGCAGTAGCTTTAAAGATAATGTCTACGCACAATTACAGGCTTATTTTAAGGGCGATGCCAAACTTCCACGCGATGCTTGGCGCTTTATCCAATGCATTTGTCACTGTACACGTGCTGGCAAAATGTTACAGGCGAATGAATTTCAACGTGAAATGCTTGATTAAATTATACAATTTGACTGCATTTCACATTGCACAAAGCAAATAGACCGCGACATAATGTCTAGAGCTTTTAATAATAAGAGGAAAACGACATGTTGCATTTAAGAATACATCCGGAAAATCCTCAACCCCGTTTAATTACGCAAGCCGTTGAACGGATTCGTGCCGGCGATGTGGTGGTTTATCCCACAGATGCCGCCTATGCCATCGGTTGCCAGATTGGGAACAAAAATGCCATGGAACGCATTGCCCAAATTCGTCAGCTCGATGCTAAACATCAATATGCGATTATTTGTGCAGATTTATCTGACATTGCCACGTATGCCAAAGTCGACAATGCCATGTATCGTTTATTGAAAAATAACACCCCTGCGGTCACTACCTTTATTTTGCCTGCGACCAGTGAAGTTCCTCGCCGTTTAATGCATCCTAAAAAGAAAACCATTGGACTGCGTATTCCGAGCAACCCGATTTGCCAATTGTTACTCAAAGAACTCGGTGAACCTTTATTAACATCGACCTTAATTTTACCGGGCCAAAAAGAACCGATTGATGATCCTTACGAAATTGAACTGCAAATCGGCAAACGAATAGATGTATTAATAGATGGTGGTTTAGGTACTTTAAATACCACTAGCGTTGTAAACCTTGCAGGTGAATACCCAGAAGTGATTCGCCGTGGTGTCGGTGATGTCAGTGCATTTGAATAACATGTCCTGTTAAACACATGCTGTCGATTAGAGGCACAGCATGTAAAGGTCATCTGCTCAAAGCGCGGTTAAATTACCTTTCGATAAAGGAATCGACCTGATGACTTTATTTCAGATTTTACTCAAGCTCCAAAATGCGACAGACCTCAATGTCTCCGAGCAAAACCGTCTCAATCATCTCGCCATTTATGCCACTGAGCCTTGGACTTTAGAATCCACGGCTCAACTAAGGGCAATAGATAAAAATTTAATTTTACCAACAGCGACAACACAGCCGCAGGCTTTTTCTTACTTTCTGCATGCATCAACGGTCAAATCACTATTTAAACACCGATCAAGTCAAAATCTCTGCTCGCAAGCGCAGTGCCAGCACATCATCGAATTTGCACTTGAAAAAACATATGACTAACAGGCTCAAAGTATTGATAGTTGGCTTTTGCTCAAGCGCGATAAAGCTGCATAAATTCTTTTAAATGAATTTTTTGTTGCCCTTGCTCATCAAAATTATTTGTATTGAGCCAAGCTGCATAAGCTTGAGACAACATTGGCCAATCCTGATCTAACATCGCAAACCAAGCGGTATCACGGTTACGACCTTTCACAATCACATGTTGACGAAACAACCCTTCAAATTGAAAGCCAAAACGCAAAGCAGCGTTTTTCGAAGGCGTGTTCAAGTCATCACACTTCCACTCCACCCGTCTATATCCCGCTGAAAAGCATGCTTTTAACAATAGATAAATGGTTTCTGTTGCGGCGGTTGATCGCTTCATTAAACTTGAAAAAAAGACATTGCCAATTTCGATGACAGCATGTGCTGGGCGTACATTGAGCAATCCAATCCACCCTACAATGGCATCACCTACCTCAATGACATAATGCATCGAACCGGTAAAATGAAAGGATTGCTGAAAATAATCACGCAATTGCTGCATGCTTTGAATTTGAGAATAAGGCAAATACGTCCAACAGCGTTCATCAGGTTCTTGTTGTACTGTCTGCCATAGCCGCTGTAAAAGACTATCATCAAGCTGATCTGGCAGCATTGGAATAAGCCGAACAGATTGCCCCATTTCGGTTTTACATCTGAACTGGCAAGGTTCAAACTGCGCCAACGTCATCCCTACGGCCTGACCCCATTGATTATATTGTTGTGGCATAGCTAATATTCTTTTAGTCATTTCATGCTGGACGCCCATCACCCAGATATCACAGCTTAAATGAGTTCATGGATTGATGAGTGTATTTTTTACAATTAACACAAGATGTGATCGATATCACAACTTTAAAATTTTACATGTGTATAAATAAAGCCTATTCCCTATAAATTTTAAGTTTTTTACCCAATTCAACCGTTCAGTAATTTCTTTAAACGCATTTTTCCATTACACTATTCCCTATAACTTTTGTGCTTTTACTTTCGATGTGAGATCGAAGCGAAAGCTGTCTGCATGCCTTTGAAAATTCGCGTGGCCTATAATTGCAATGAACCAAACTGTCCATAATTCTATGGAAGATGCTCCACACATTCGTGTTTTGGATGAGTGGCAAGAAGCTATTCCAGAAGATTTGTACATTCCACCCGCTGCATTTGAAATTCTATTAGAGCATTTCGAAGGACCACTCGACTTTCTGATTTACCTGATTCAAAAAAATGGCTTCGACTTATTACAAGTCGATATTGCCCCGATTGCATCCCAATATTTGTCCTATATGGATGCAATGAAATCTCTAGATATTGAATTAACCGCAGACTATATGGTGATGGCAGCCCTATTGGCCGATTTAAAATCGCGTCTATTATTGCCAAAACCTAAATCGACCGCAGCACATGAACAAGATCCTAAACAAGAATTGATTGACCGTTTAGAAACCTATTTGCGCATTAAACAAGCTGCGGAAAGATTAGGTCAAATGTCGGTATTGGATCGAGATACTTTCGATACCAATGTCAGTTTAGGAACGATTGTCGAAACCAATGATGGCTATGACATTCAATTACTTCGTGATGCCATACTCTGTGTTTTTAATCGACCAGAACCAGTTACCCACCAAATTTTGCAAGAGCCTGTCTTACTCGAAGAACGTATTGCTTATATTGAAACTAAGCTTGAGTCAGGTGAAGTATTAGACTTTGCGGACTTACTCAAACCAAGCCAAGGCCGCATGGGTGTTGTCGTGACATTTATGGCCGTGTTGGAACTGACACGCCAACAAAAAGTTCAAATTGTCGCATCAGGTGTAGAAGCACCGCTTGCAATTCAGGGAGCACGTGCATGAACACTGAACTTAAACAAATGACTGCGGTGACTTCAGAAGATAATCTGCATGAAATTTTGATGCAGCTTGAAGCCATTATTTTTGCCAGTGAAGCGGCAGTGAGTATTGCCCGTTTAAAAGAGGCTTTCCAAGACCGTTTCAGTAAAACTGAATTACGCCAATATTTGCAGCAACTTTCAATGCTGCAACACGGCAGATCAATTGAACTTGTTGAAACCGCTCAAGGTTTCCGTTTTCAAGTACGTGCAAAATATCGTAATATTATTGCACAGACCTGGCCTGAACGACCAACTCGTTTATCGCCATCCTTGCTCGAAACTCTTTCTGTCATTGCTTACCATCAACCGGTAACCCGCGCAGATATTGAGCAAATCCGTGGGGTGACCAACAATAGTCAAATTTTACGTACGTTATTTGACTGGAACTGGATTAAAGAATCTGGTTTTCGTGAACTCCCAGGACGACCCGCGTTGTTAGTTACAACGCCTCAATTTTTAAATGCTTTTGGTCTAACCTCTTTGGGCCAATTGCCTCCCCTGCAGGATGCCAAGGAAGCTTTTATGGCCCTCGATGCGAATGCACCGAAGTCATAAATAGGTGAACTGTTGATGATAATTTCTAAGGTTATGCTGTCATGAGTGAAAAATTGCAAAAGGTGCTCGCACGCGTTGGTTTGGGTTCTCGCCGTTATATGGAAGAAGTCATTGCCGCTGGTCGTGTGAGCGTAAATGGGCAAGTTGCCCAAGTGGGTGAACGTATTGAACCGGGTGATGAGCTTCGCATCGATGGTCGTAAAGTTCAGTTCCAAATTGAAGACGAAATTCGTCGCCGTGTGTTGATTTACTATAAACCAGAAGGCGAAATTTGTTCACGCAATGACCCTGAAAACCGTCCAACGGTATTTGAACAATTACCTCAAATTACCGGTGATCGCTGGGTAATGGTAGGTCGTCTAGATATCAACTCTACAGGTCTATTGCTGTTCACAAATGATGGTGAACTGGCGAACCGTTTAATGCACCCTTCTAGCGAAATCGAACGTGAATATGCCGTTCGTGTCATGGGTGAAGTCACTCCTCAGTTAAAAAACAACATGTTACAAGGCGTTGTTTTAGATGATGGCCCTGCAAAATTTGAGTCATTCTCTGAAATTGGTGGTGACGGTATTAACCGTTGGTATCAAGTGGTCGTAAAAGAAGGTCGTAACCGCGAAGTTCGTCGTATTTTCGAATCTCAAGGCTTAAAAGTGAGCCGTCTTTTACGTACACGTTATGGTTCAGTAATTCTGCCACGCGAACTACGTACTGGTCGCTGGATCGAGCTAGATAAACAAGATATCGACAACTTAACCAAGTCCGTTGAGCTTAAACCACGTCAAGGTACTGGCCTGTTTGGTATGGCGAAACGTCGTACTGAACGTATGCAAGATAAACCAATGGCAGCACGTCGTGGTGGTTACTTACGCCAACAACGTCGTGACAGTGACGAAAACCAGCCACAACAAAGCAATGGTTATCAAGACAACCGTGGCGAACGTCGTACTGGTCGTACTGAAGGTGTTTTCCAAGGCAATGGATTTAACCGTTCAGAGCGTCGCAACGAAGGGTTCAACAATAACCGTAATGATCGCAACAGTGAAAACTTCGGTAACCGTGAACGTCGTAACGACAATTTTGGCAATCGTGAGCGTCGTAATGACTCTGTGCCAAGTCGCGCATTTAGCGGAAACAACAAAGGCTTTAAGAAATTTTAATTTCTTAAGTATAAAAAAACCGCTCATTTGAGCGGTTTTTTGTTTCTTTATACTGACGGAATCAACACTGACGGAATCACTGGAACATCAATCCATAACGCCTCTGGAAAGTGTTTGGCTAAATATGCTTTTAAATATTCAGCAGTATCTTTAGAAATCAATACATCTTGCGATTCATCATTTAAATTATAAGCCAGTGCATAAAGCGCCAAGCCACGACTTTTTAGTGCTTCCAAACTTAAAATCGTATGGTTAATGCTGCCCAAACGCCCCGAAGTCACCAAAATAACGGGATATTGCTTCTCTACAACATAGTCGATGGTTAAAAGGTCCGTAGTCAATGGCACCATCAACCCTCCCGCACCTTCGAGTAAAACGTTGTCATATTTTTCAGTTAAACGTTTTGTCGCGTATTCAATTTTAGCAAAATCAATGTCACGTCCATCGAGTTTGGTGGCGAGATGTGGCGACGCAGGATAACTAAATATTTCAGGCATCGTAAGTTTGGTTTCATCTTCGACCAACAACCTCGTACCCATAATTTGACGATGTTGTTCTATATCCTCAGAAATATCGACATTGCCCGTTTGGATCAACTTTTGGGTAATAGTTTTTTGGCCCTGCTCATTCCACAATTTCGCTAAATAACCCGTCGCATAAGTTTTACCGATGCCTGTGTCTATTCCACTGATAAAGTAAATTTGAGCCACTTATTTTTTCCTTACAATACATTGGATGGGATGATAGGTCAGCGGATACTGAAAATCCTCTGAATCAGGAGCATGTACAAACTGTGCATAATCCAGATAAAACTGTTGCAAAGTGCTTTTTGTCCAGCGATGTTGTGCCGTTGCAGTCACTCCCGTTGCCTTAATATGCTGAAGCACATCGCGGGGATGCTCAAAATACAATTGCTGTACCTCTTGCTTCATCATGACAAATTCAAAACCACAATCCATCAAAAACCGTTGCAGCAGATGAATTTCAAAATAATCCAAACCGCAGCCCGTCAGTTGCTTCATTTCACGCAAATTTTCCGTACCAAAACTGCTGAATACAAAATATCCTTGTGGCTTTAAAGCTTCATATATTTTGCTAAACAACTGCGGTAAATCGGACATCCACTGCAAAGCAGAACTTGAAATAACCAAGTCTAAGTTTTGCGGAAGCGCCTGCTTTTCAATATCACCCATCAGCAGATGGGTATGGGTCTTTTGCAAAAAGGTAGCATCTTGCAAAGTGACGATATTTTCAGACAAGTCATTCAAATATAAAGTATCAATTGAACAATGCTTTAACACTTCCTGCGTGAACATTCCTGTACCGCAACCAATTTCCAAAGCCTGATGCCAATGTTTTTTCCCGACATACTGATCCATCAGTCCTGCCAGCTCTGTGCAGATTCTTTTTTGAACCACAGCCTGCTGATCATAGGTCAACACAGCTTTAGAAAAGCGCTGCTTAATTTGAGATTTATCCAGCATCTTACTCTGCCATTAGTTGCTTGATTAATGTATGCAGCTCTTCTTGACCAATGTTGGAAGTCAAAGAGATGCGTAAGCGCGAACTATGCTGCGGCACAGTGGGTGGACGTACAGGCATGATATAAAAACCTGCTGCTTGCAAAGCTTGAGCCTTTGCTACAGTTTTATTCGACTCGCCAATAATGACGGGCACAATATGTGATGTAGATGGACAATCAAAACCTTTGTCTTGCACAGCTCGCTGCAAACTTTGACTGATTTGCTGTAAATATTGACGCTCTGCTTTTAAATTTAAAACATTCTTGAAGATAAAATCTGTCCACGCCATACAGATCGGGGGCTGTGCGGTACTAAAAATCAACGGTCGCATCGAGTTAATCAAATAGTCACGAATAATCGAATGACAGATGAGATACCCCCCTATTGAAGCCAGTGCTTTACCAAATGTCCCGACTAAAAGATCAATATCATCCATCACTTGATATTGTTCAGCACAACCTAAACCTCGCTCACCGCGCACACCAATGGCATGCGCTTCATCGACATACAGCATGACTTTGCTAAATTGCCTTTTGATCCGTACCAGTTCAGCTAAATCTGTTTCATCACCATCCATACTGAAAATCGATTCAGTCACTACAATGATCCGCTCAAAAGCCTCATTTTCATGATATCTGCATAAAAGCTGAGATAAATGTGCCAAATCATTATGGCGATAGCGCACATATTTCGCAGTTGATAAGCGGATGCCATCAATCATACTGGCATGAATCAGCTTATCCGCCAATATCAAGGTTTTACTGTCTGCCAGTGCAGGTAAAATCCCGATATTCATGTGATAGCCGCTGTTAAATAACAGTGCTGATCGGCCATGAAAGGCATCACTTAATGTTGATTCAAGTTGCTCATATTCTGGAAAATTCCCCGTCAGCAACCGCGAAGAGGATGAACTCATCCAACGCTGTGCGTTCGGGGTTTCATCAAAAAATTGTTCACGTAGATGTTGGTTTGAAGCCAAACCTAAATAGTCATTTGACGCTAAATTCAACATGTTGTGATCGTGAATACTAATGTAACGATCGTGCTGATGATTTGAAGTGAACTGACGTAAGTTGCCTTGCTGTTTTAGTTGATCAAGTTGATCTGAAAAATGGTTGAGCAGATTCATGCTGGCTGCTCCATGTTTTTCACCACCTCAACCATTTGTTCTAGCAAAATTTTTAATTCATGCTCAGAAATAATATATGGCGGCATCACATAAACTAGCTTACCGAATGGACGAATCCAAATGCCACGACGGACAAACTCCTGTTGTAGCATTTTCATATCTACATTGAAGGTCAATTCCACCACACCAATAGCACCAAGTATTCGCACATCTTTGACATGTTCAAGCGATGAAAGTGCTAGTAAATGAAACTTCAATTGAGTTTCGATACGTCGAATATTGGCTTGCCAATCTTGAGAAAGCAGCAGTTCGGTACTTTTTACAGCCACAGCGCAAGCCAAAGGATTTGCCATAAAGGTTGGGCCATGCATAAACACGCCGGCTTCGCCTTGGCTAATCGTATTTGCGACTTTCTGCGTAGTCAGGGTTGCAGACAAGGTCATATAACCGCCTGTCAGCCCTTTACCAATACACATAATATCTGGCTCGACTGCAGCCCATTCCCAAGCAAAGAGTTTTCCTGTTCGCCCAAAGCCAGTCGCAATCTCATCAAAGATCAGCAAGATATTGTATTGCTTGCAGAGTAATTTAGCTTGACGCAAATATTCAGGATGATAGAAACGCATACCTCCTGCGCCTTGTACAATCGGCTCAAGAATCAATCCCGCAATATTTTCATGCTGTTCAATCAGAGTCTTTTCTAGTTCAGCAATATCCGCTGAATTCCACGCTTGGTCAAAGCCAATTTGCGGCGCAGGAACAAAAATTCGATTTGGCAAACTTGGGCCAAAAATTTGATGCATCCCTGTCACGGGATCACACACAGACATCGCATTCCAAGTGTCGCCATGATAGCCAGAACGTGGAGTGACAAAATTGGTTTTATTCGGTTGATGCAAAGACGCCCAATACTGCACTGCCATTTTCAAGGCTACTTCGACAGCAACCGAACCTGAATCGGCAAAGAAGATTTTATCTAAACTGGGCGGGGTGATTTTTAACAGTAATTTAGCCAATTGAATCGCGGGATCATGCGTCAATCCACCAAACATGATATGAGACATCTGTTGCAGTTGATCGATCACAGCCTGATTTAGCTCGGGATGGTTATAACCATGAATCGCACACCACCATGAAGACATACCATCAATCAATTGACGACCATCTTCAAGCTCAATCATCACCCCTTGCGCACGTTTCACTTTAAACGTTGGAAGGGGCTGAGTCATGGATGTATAGGGATGCCAAATATGCTGCTGATCAAATTGTAGATCGGTTAAATTGGCCATCCCTCACTCCATGTATCAGGCTAAAACATCAATGTGGCAAGATGTTAAACCCACGGCAAGGAAAAATAAATTGCCATAAAGCCCAGCTAGTCAGAGATTTGTTCTATTTTCTTTAAATATTGGCAGATTTTGCAACTTATGACCTCAGATTGAAACAATGGAAAGCCATGTGAGCCAGAAACCAATTCTGTCTCCAAAAACTTTACAGCTAAATTACGCAGTAAGCGTTCAACTTTGTAACTAACCAAATAATCTTGCTTAGCAAAAATATGGTATTGATGACCTGTGTAGTTTTTCAAGATACTGACATTATTAAGCTTCTCCAAACAGTTTAATCCTGCTCGAAGCACATCTAAATTTTGCGCTTGAATCAAACTTTGCAAGATGATGAAATCTTGCTTGGTGCTATAAGTACCCTGACAAACCATATAACCAAACTTTTTTAGGGTCGAAATTGCATCCTGCTCGAAAGATTGTTTGAAGCTTTGAAAAGTCGCTTGATCCATCGCAGCAGACCACTTTTCATGAGCCACAAAACTTGGATTTGAGCCAAGTGTGATCAGCACTTTTTGTTGTTGATATTTTTTTTGAATTTCATCTACCAAAATCGTCGCCAATTGACCACCAAGTGACCAGCCAATAATCACATCAAATTGCTGCGCCAATTCAACTTTCTGTTCGAGCACTTCTAGATTTAAGGCATCAAAAATATTCCATAATTCGACCTGATAACCTTGTGTGATCAATGCCTGCTGTAAAGGAGTAAGTAATTTACGACCGCCGCCCCAGCCAGTAATAAGTAAAATATGTTGATTCAATGCAAACTCTAAAATTAACCGATTCCAAATAGTATAAAAGTTCAAAGTAAGTTTGATAGTGGCATTTCAGCACATCAACCGATTTGCAAAATACATTTGGAATCAATTTCAATAGATATAAAATCTGACTGCCTACATCGCTTTAAAATTTGCTAAGATCAGATAAAGAACAATATAAACTGATGCTCTATGAAAGTTTCTTCATTCCTTAAAATCTGTTTCATGACATATGCTTTAATAGCAACTACCCAAATCACAGTTGCCGAAACATCAATACTCAGCACCAGTCAAAACAAACAAAAACAATGGGTAGGCACACCCGCACCCAACTTTAAATTGCAAGATCAAAATGGAAAATGGCACGAACTGAAGCAATATCAAGGGAAATGGCTCGTTCTGTACTTTTATCCCAAAGACAACTCACCCGGTTGTACAGAAGAAGCCAATCAATTTAAAACCCTATATCCACAATTTTTAAAAAGTAATGCGGTTGTTTTGGGTGCAAGCTTAGATGATGTTGCATCACATCAAAAGTTCTCTAAAGCACTCGGACTTCCCTTTCCAATTCTTGCCGACCAACAGCATAAGCTGGCGACTCAGCTAGGTATTGTACGAAACTTAGGGATTTTGAAAGTTGCCAAACGTGAAACCTTTCTGATTGATCCGAAAGGCATTATTGTGTATCACTACACCAGCGTGAATGCACAGACACACGCGACGAAGGTCTTGGCAGATATTAAAAAACTACAACAATAGTTTTCATGGTCCAATAAAAAACCCAGCAGAAGCTGGGTTTTTTATATTTTATTAATTACATTTGAGACTGAATATAGTTTGGTAGACCAATAAGTTCGATCAAACGCATTTGCTTTTCAAGCCAGTAGGTATGATCTTCTTCAGTATCTGACATTTGCTGACGGAGCATATCACGGGTCACATAGTCACCCTTTTCTTCACACAATTTTACGCCTTGTGCAAGTTTCTCACGCACATGATATTCAAGCGCCAAATCTGCTTTTAAACAGGTCACAACGTCTGTACCGACTTCAATATCATCACGATTCATATTCGGTGTTCCTTCAAGGAACAATACGCGACGAATCAATGCATCTGCATGTGAGCCTTCTTCTTGGCTTTCATGATCGATACGTTCAAAGATTTTGCTCAGGCCCCAATCTTCATACATACGGGAATGAATTAAGTATTGATCACGAGCAGCCAGTTCGCCACCGATCAGCATATTTAAGTAGTCTACGACTTCTGGATTGCCACGCATTTTCTTCACTCCATACCCTTTTCAAATATTATGGACAAGTTTCAAAATGAATGCAAAATATAATTTTTGTAAGTTTATGATTTATATAAAATTTAAATGATAAGCATACGCATTTTCAGTTCAATTCAGCGCATTTTTCACATATAAAAGAAGCCCTTGCAGAATATTCAATGCATTTAGAACACGAAATAATCAAAAATCGCTGGATGCTGTTTTTTGTAACAATTAACAATGCGTCTTGTTTAGCAAAAATATCTCCTGATTGATTCAACACATGGTGCTTATCGATATGGGAAACTTTATATCGATACCCTATGCATTGCAGTCAAGAGCAAGGTGAACATTTCCAAATAAGACAGGCTTAAGCTGAAGTCCAACGTGCATTCTTCCACGCTTGCTGCTGCTTTGAATCTAAAAAAGTCCAAGCGACAAAACGGCTTTCTTTTTGTCCCTGCGTCATTTTAATGGTTTTCACATCCACTGCGCCGCTCTTCGCTAAGGCCTTTAAAAGCACTGGCAATGTTGTTTTCTTGGAAACTAGTGTACTAAACCAAAGGCATTGCTCAGCAAAATGAATACTCTCTTGCACCATTTGGCAGACAAATCGTTCTTCGCCGCCATCACACCAGAGTTCGTTTTTTTGACCGCCAAAATTTAACACCACCTTAGTCCTATCAACTGGCTTGCCTAGTTTTCTTAATTTTTGCGTTGCGGTCGTGTTGGCTTCATCTTGTGAGGCATGAAATGGCGGATTACACATGGTCAAATCAAAACGATCTGAAGGTTTAATCACACCATTGAAAATATTGCTCGCTACTTTCTGCAATCGAATCTGAATGCCTTTACGCAGATTCGGGTTGGCCTCCACAATAAATTGAGCACTTTTAACCGATGCAGCATGTATGTCTGAGCCTACAAATTTCCAGCCATAGCTGCGATGACCAATAATCGGATAAATACAGTTCGCGCCCACCCCAATATCTAAGACTTGAACGTTGTGTCCTGTTGGAATCTGCCCTTTGTTGTTGGCACTCAACAAGTCAGCCAAATAGTGAATATAGTCCGCTCGCCCCGGAATAGGCGGACAAAGATAATCTTGAGGAATATCCCAATATTGAATGCCATAAAAATGCTTGAGCAATGCTTTATTCAACATTTTCACAGCGTGCGGATCAGAAAAATCTACCGATAAATCGTTATATTTATTTGGGCTGACAAAAGGTGCAAGTTCCTTACAGCTCTTGATTAACTGAGGAAAATCGTAACGACTACGGTGCAGATTTCGTGCATGTAATTCCGACTTTTGCTGCGGAAAAGATTTCTTTGCTTGCGCCATATGTATGCCAATATTCAACGGGAGAACAGAATCATCTGATAAGGCAGGATATCTACCTGCAAATTAGTTGATATTGTACGTGAATTTGACCATCAATGACGCCCCAATCCTTTTATTTGTCTATCTGCAAATCAATAACCACGTGGACATCTATTCTTATTTAATCTGTACATTTTTGGTTGCTATAGCATTAGATTTCATTAAAAAAACCGTGGAAGATGAAGAATCAACAAAAAAGCCCAATCTGTGATGATAGGGCTTTTCATATCAGCATAAAATAATGATTTATATGAAATAAAAGTTTAGTTAGAACAGGAAGCCTAGACCTAAGATCTAGGCTTTAAATTAAAGCTCACAAGTTAGATATGACTCTTTGTCCATTTATTTATGAGATTTTGCGCCCATAATCATAAGAATATGCATCTATCCAACACTCATCCCATCTGAGCATTTTTAAGATCAATAAAAAATCACTTTTGTAGCGCTCTCATGAGATTTCTGCTGAATTTAGAGCACATTAAACTCAATAATAAAAATATATTTTTTCAAATTAATCAAAGACAAAACTAAATATTCTCAATATGATAAAAAATGCGTCAATTAAAGTTGAAGAACATGAATACCAAGACAACACCGATACTCGTTACAGGCGCCACAGGCTATATTGCCAGCTGGGTCATTAAAAATCTGCTTGAACAAGGACATACAGTTCACGCCACCGTACGCGATCTGAATAAGAAAAAAAGCTTTGCTCACTTAGAGAATATCGCAAACCAAAGTACTGGCACATTCAAACTGTTTGAAGCCAATTTACTTACACCGCATGCCTTTGATGAAGCCATGCAAGGCTGTGAAATTGTGATCCATATGGCATCCCCTTTTGTAGTGACCAACTATAAAGATGCAGTAAAAGATATTATTGAGCCTGCGGTAATAGGCACAGAAAATGTATTAAACAGCGTCAACCAAACAGAATCTGTAAAACGCGTGGTGGTGACATCCAGTATTGCTTCAACTTATGGCGATGCGATCGACATTAAGCAAACAGCAAATAACCAATTTGATGAGTCTCACTGGAACACCACCAGCTCTGAAACCCATCAGCCCTATCCATATTCAAAAGTCATGGCGGAGCGCAAAGCTTGGGATATGCAAAAAGCACAAAACCGCTGGGAACTGGTTTGTGTCAACCCAGCGCTGGTTCTTGGCCCTTCACTAACTGCGATGACCAAGTCTGGCAGCGTTGAAGTGCTTGAGCAGTTTGCTAACGGTATGACCCTCGCAGGTGTACCGCCGATGTGGAATGGCATTGTAGATGTCCGTGATGTTGCGGATGCACACTTGCAAGCAGCCTTTAACCCAAATGCAAAAGGCCGTTATATTATCAGCGGCGGCACGCTCAGCCTGCTGGAAATGGGCAAAATTCTGCGCCAGCACTTTGGTCCAAAATTCCCCTTCCCGCGCAACCAGTTGCCTAAAGCCGCATTTAAATTGTTTGGCCCTCTTGCAGGTTTCCCACGAAAGTTTGTTGAACTGAATATGGGTTACCCAATTTACTTTAATGCTGAAAAAAGTAAAAAAGAATTGGGCATTGAGTACCGAAATATTCAACAAAGTGTGGTTGAACATTTCCAACAACTCCTCGATGACGGTGTGGTTAAGCAATATATTCCGTAAATCATTCATTTGCAAAAAAGCCACCTGACGGTGGCTTTTTATATAAAAAAACTAAACTAACTTAGAAATCAAAAGTCACGCCAACTTTATAGGTACGTGGACCACCCACTAAGGCATAACCTGAGTTGAATGTACCTTCCCAATATTGCTCATCAGTCATGTTATCAACATTGGCTAAGAATGTAGTATTTACACCACCCAAATTGGTTTTATAACGCGCACCTAAATCTAAAATTGTATAGTCTGGCAGTTTAAGTGTATTGGTTTCATTTAAGTACTGTTCACTCACGTAGTTTGCACGCGCATTAACATTCAAACCATCCACATACGGCACTGCATAATCCAAGCCGAGTGTAGCAGTAAAGTCAGGAATACCATACACCGTATTACCTTGATTGGTTACGCCACTTTTCACCGCTGCTTTGGTATATTCAGCGTCAATATAAGCCAAGCTACCCATCAGATTTAGTCCAGTATAAATCTCCCCAGAAAATACCCACTCGACGCCACGTGAACGTGTTTCTGCATCATCTGTTGTGATTTGGTTGACACTACTACCTGTATTTCCATCAGAATAATCAGAAGACATCGTCGATGGTTTTTCAATTTGATACAGTGCAAATGTATTTAACCAACTACCTGTTTGATATTTAGCACCCAATTCATATTGTTTGGTTTGGAATGGCGCAAAGGTGACATTATTGTTGGCATCTGCAACATTATTCACCGTTACACCTTCAGAAAGACCTTCAACATAGTTTGCATAAATAGAAAGATTCTCACCAAATGGTTTAACCACAACACCTAAGCTTGGGGATATTTTATCGTCTTGATAGCCTGTATTTTTCTGTAAATTCTTTGTGTCGATATCTTGATAACGTGCACCAACAATAAATTGCAACTTATCATCCAACATTGAAATCTGATCAGATACCGTATAGCTAGTATATTTATTATCTAAATTCGGTTTAACCACTGGGTACGCAGAAGGCATCCCTACAGTCGTATCAGGATCATACAAATTAGTTGAATTAATTTTCTCTTGTGTTGCCGCAACATGCTGATCTGTTTCTTTGGTCAAATAATCAGCTCGAACATTTACAGCATGTTTTACAGCACCCGTATTAAACTTATATTGAATACCTGTATTTGCTGATGTAATCGACTCTGATGACCCCGTACGATAGTACTGAGATGTGGCATGACCATCTGCTTGGCCAACGACAAGACGCGTACCAAAAATATGGCCACTATAGGCCTTTTCAATATGTCCTACACCTGCATAAACATTTAAGTCAGGTGTAAATGCATATTCACCACTTAAGCCTACAAACTCACTATCAGTATGGCCTTCCAAATTTTTAAAATAGTTGGTATCGCCTTTAGGTGCAGCAAGCACGCCATTATAGGTATGGCCACGAGCATCTTTGACACCAAATGCCACCATCGCAGGCGAACCACCATTACGGTCATCACGTACAGCATACGCATCAAAATTCAGTTTCAATTTATCTGTTGTATAATCAGCAGCAATTGCACCTGAAGCATGTTTATCATCCATGCCTTCTATGATGTGCTCACCTTGACCATAAGCACCATTCACACGTAAGCCAAACTCTTTTTCAACACCAAAACGACGTGAAACATCAAAGCCTGATTGATAAAAGCCACCTTCTTCCATTGAAGCTGAAACTTGAGTTTTTTCTTTATCTGCACGCTTAGTTTTGGCAATGACAACACCACCCACTCCACCTGCAGGCGACATACCTGCAACCAATGCATTCGGACCTTTTAAAACCGTTACCGAATCTAAAAATTCAGTTGGTACACGCCCATAAGGTGCCATACCATACATACCATTCAATGCAATATCATCATGATTAACATCAAAACCACGTAGGTTAAAGTTTTCATTCAAGTGGCCTTGATTGGTGGTAATGCGGATACTTGCATCATTTCTCAGCACTTCACCCACGGTGGTCGCTTGCTGTTCTTCAATTAATTTTTCACTATATGCAGCAACGCTAAATGGCGTATCAACAATTTTTTTATTTCCCAAAGCACCAAGGTCTGTCTGCGCTTTCAACTTACCATTTGCAAGTTGCTTTTCTGCAGGCACCTCAACCTCAATCGTCTCAAGTACCGTTGTATCCGCTGCAAGCGCAGATGTTGCCCCTCCAACACCGAGCAGCACCATAGTTATAGAACGTACTAAGTATGTTTTTGCAAAATTATTCATCATTTCAAGATTAGTTTTATTTGAATAAGAGTGATTATAATATTTAGAATAATTCTTAACTGCATCATGAATCCCGATGATTATATTTTTTTAATGAGAAATATAAATATTAATTTTTTATAAATTATCGACAACACAAATGTAAATATTTGTTTTTAATTATTTTTATAAAAAATAAAAACACAAACTGTGTATGTTCAATTAAAGCTCTTACGCAAACAAATGATTAATTAACATACAAATAGTTTGAACTTTTACATGCGTTATTGCCCCTTTGAATAGATTTATCCATTTACATCCAATGATTATTCAAAAGTTAACACCTTAATTGTATTAGAGCTTTTCCCTATTTAAGAATGCTTTTTTTAATTTTTTGACATAAAAAAAAGCGACTCAAAAGAGCCGCTTTTTTCTAACCGAAGTTAAACTCAAATTATTGAGCTTGACCAGGTTGAGCCACTACAGTACGGCTACCAGAAATCGTAGCGAATACGCGACGGTTCATAGCACGGCCTTCTTTAGTGTTGTTGTCAGCGATCGGTTGATCCCACGCGAAACCTTGAGTAGATAAACGAGCTGGGTCAACGTTGTATTCGTTAACAAGTGAAGATTTAACAGAGTTAGCACGGGCTAGTGATAAACGTTCGTTTAGAGCACGTGGACCAGTGTTATCTGTGTGACCTTCGATGTTAGCTGTAGCATTAGGGTATTCGCCTAATTTTTCAGCTACTTTAGCAATTTCAGGTTTGTATTGATCTTTGATGTTTGATTTGTTTGTATCAAAGAACACACGAAGTTCCATGTTAAGATCTTCAGTCAACTCTTGAGGAGCTGGAGCAACTGGAGCAACTGGAGTTACAGGAGCAACTTCAACTACAGGAGCAGCAGGTTTCAAGTGACCGCCAAGAACTACGTTAAGACCAGCTAAAGCTGTGTAGTTCCAGAAATCTTCATCGATGTTGTAAGTAGCACGAGCTTCAGTACGTAGAGATAAAGCATCGTTTAAGCGCCAGAAAGCACCTAAACCAGCATTACCCAAAGTACCTTCTTCAGTAGTACCACGAGCTTGTGCAGATGGAGCTAAACCACGAGCAGCAGCTTCGTCAAATTTGTATTTGTAGTGACCAGCACCCAACAATACATATGGCTTAACTTTGCTGTCATAGTTTTTAGTGATCAAATCAGAAGTAGCATAGAAGTTACCATTGATTTGAGTTTGTTTGTATTCGCCGAAATCAACGTCTACATCACCTTTAACTTGGTTATATTCAGCTTCGAAACCTAACCATGGAGTTAATTCAACACCAAGTGCTGCACCAACAAACAAGTCATCTTGTAGCTCAGGACTTTCAGTTAAGTTACCACGGCTGTTGTTGTGTTGAGAATCTTGGAAAGTGTAACCAAGCATTAATGGAGTAACAGTTACGCCTGCGTTTGCAGCTGCTAAAGGAGCAGCTACGAGCATTGCTAATGCAATACGACTCATTTTCATGGATTTATCCTCCAGAGATAACAATTGTTGTTAAAGCTCAAGCCGAAAAATTGGCTATCCTGAGATAGGCTTTCTTATACCCCAGTTTTTTTTTTAAGCTATTCACACTGAATCATACAAACACTTTTTTCTTTTTCCAAGTGCTTGATTAATCTAATCAAGTAAATTATTGACAAAATTACTTACAATTTCCGTTGTAATTCGGTAAATTTTTACTCAATTTTGAGCAGTGAATCGCCTATTGTCACTTGCTATTTTCATTTTAACAGCTTTATCTAAAATTGAGTAATAAAATTCTATACTCAAAATTAATATCGCCATTAAAAACACATATAACACTAAACATATAAAAATAATATTAAATTTTGGATTAAATCAATGTCTTACAACAAAGAAACTGGCTTTACTTTATTTGAACTTTTGGTCTCAATTGCGATTATTGTCATTATCGTGACGATAGCTTTACCACATTTCAACAATTTAATGGCGCAGCGAGAAGCGAATAACATCAAATCGACTATTCAAAATCACAATGCATTCGCACGGGCTCATGCCACTATTTATCATTCCAATATTGTGATTTGTCCTAGTCTTGACTTTAAACTTTGCCAACCTAACAACTGGAACAGTGGTCTGATTATATTTATTGACAGTAATAAAAACCGCCAAGTCGACGCAAATGAAAAAATATTACTACAAGACAAACTTAACTTAAAATATGGGGACCTCTCTTGGCGTGGGACTTTACACATTCCGAGCCTAACCTTTCAGGCCAGCTCCGGTTTACCCAATGGTTCAAATGGTAGTTTCTACTACTGTTCGAAATCAACACTTCAACCGATCCGAGCAGTCTTAAGTCGAATGGGACATTTACGATTTGAAAACCCAACCAGTTGCTAATTTGAGAACCGGTGAGTCCAAAGCAGCCTTTTAAATTTGCTTTATTCCTGTTCAATTTTACTTATACTGCTGACGTATTCAAAAATTAATGTATAAGAAAATGGAGATATGTAATGACTGATATCGTCATCGTGAATGGTGCCCGTACAGCAATGGGTGGTTTTCAAGGGAGTTTAGCCGCTGTCACTGCACCTGAATTAGGCGCAGTCACAATTAAAGCAGCCATCGAACGCGCGGGTTTACAACCAACAGATGTTGAAGAAGTCATTATGGGCTGTGTGCTTCCAGCTGGTCTGAAACAAGGTCCTGCCCGTCAAGCGATGCGTCAGGCTGGTCTTCCAGATTCAACTGGTGCCGTAACCATCAACAAGCTGTGTGGTTCGGGGATGAAGGCCGTGATGCAAGCGGCAGATATGATTAAAGCAGGTTCAGCTCAAGTCGTGGTTGCAGGTGGTATGGAATCAATGACCAATGCGCCGTATGTATTGACCAAAGCACGAGCTGGCTACCGTATGGGCCACGGTGACGTTAAAGATCACATGTTCTTAGATGGCCTAGAAGATGCAGAAACAGGCCGACTCATGGGGTCTTTTGCGCAGGATATGGCAAATACCAAAGGCTATACACGTGAACAAATGGATGACTTCGCCATTCGCTCGCTTAAACGTGCACAAACTGCAATTACTGAGGGTTATTTTGCTGACGAAATCGTGCCTGTCACTGTTTCGAGTCGTAAAGGCGATGTGATTGTCGATAAAGACGAACAGCCTTTTAACGCTAATATCGAAAAAATTTCAACGCTGCGCCCTGCTTTTGCTAAAGATGGAACGATTACCGCTGCCAATGCCAGTTCTATTTCTGATGGCGCATCTGCTTTAGTTTTAACATCAGCAGATCAAGCTTCAGCAAAAGGTTTAAATCCGCTCGCAAAAATTGTGGCTTATGCATCAAATTCTCAGCATCCATCCGAGTTTACCATTGCACCTGTAGGCGCAATTCAAAAAGTTCTAGATAAATCGGGTTGGAATGTTGCTGATGTAGATTTATGGGAAATCAATGAAGCCTTTGCGATGGTCACGATGTGCCCTATTGATGAATTTAAATTAGATGCTGAAAAAGTAAATATCAATGGTGGTGCTTGTGCGCTTGGACATCCTGTTGGTTCTACCGGTTCACGCATTATCTTAACGCTGATCCATGCATTAAAACGTACAGGTGGTAAGCGTGGTATTGCAGCACTATGTATCGGTGGTGGTGAAGCGACTGCTGTGGCGATTGAATTGCTTTAATCCTCTGCTGACTCCCTTCACAAAGGACGATTTAGAGGGAATATTCTTTAATCCTCCCCTAACCCCTCCTTTAATAAAGGAGGGAGACTGAAAACCCCTCTGTAAGAGGGTTTTTTTATGCTTACATTTTAGACATAAATTATTCACATACAGCTCAGCAAAGGCTCTTAAAATAAATGTCTAAATAATAAAAATGGATGACCTTTATGCAGCTCAATCACTACTTGAATTTTCAAGGCAATACCGAGGCAGCCTTTAATTTTTATCGTTCTGTATTTGGTGGAGAATTCCTCAATGTGATGCGTTATGGTGATATGCCTGCTGAGGAAGGCATTTCATTATCCGATGCAGATCAGCAAAAGATTCTGCATATTTCCTTGCCAATCAATGAATTTACAGTGCTGATGGCCTCTGATGTCAACGAACAATTTTGTGCACAAACCAATCAACCCTTTACCGTAGGCAGCAATCACTATATTTCGATTAATTTAGACAGTAGTGAACAAGCTGAAGCCAAACGACTGTTTGATGCATTGTCCAAAGGTGGCTCTATAGAAATGCCTCTCGAAAAGACCTTTTGGGGGGCACTCTATGGCGCATTTACCGATCAGTTCGGTATTAAATGGATGGTCAATTGCCAGCTTGAAAACGAATAATCACTCATTAAAAGTATTTCGATCAATAAAAAAGCCTCCAAACGGAGGCTTTTTTTATCAATAACGGCACTTAAGCACCTGTTTGATAATGCGCTTGCGGCACAGCAGTTGAAGCTTGGTATGAATTGGTAAAATCACCTAAGCCAGCAGCAGCTTCAGCTATATCTTTACCTTCTTTCACCACAAAAGTATCGAAACCTGAACGCTTCATGTAGTTCAACACGTCTTTGAATACATCACCTGTCGCACGTAGTTCTCCTTGGAAACCTTGGCGACGTAACAATGCAGCAAATGAGTAACCTCGACCATCGTTAAAACCGGCAAATTCGATGAAAATAGCATCTAACTGGTCAAGCGGGAATTCATTGGTTTCAGGTGAAGCATCCACCGTTACGAAAAGTGCTTTTTTACCAGACACATTCGCAAGTTGATCTAACTGCTCAACTGTTAAAACCACGTCACCTTGTGGCAACACACCATCTTCACCAATGACTTGGTAAGTATTGTCTGCAATCGAGCCATCTTTAGAGAGGACTTGTAGTGCTGTATTAAGCATATGCACGCTCCTTAAATGGTTGGATGCCAACACGGCGGTAAGTATCAATAAACTCTTCGCCTTCAGCACGAAGGTCTAGATAAGTATTTAAGATCTCTTCGATGATGTCAGGTACAACTTCAGCTGCAAATGATGGACCTAAGATGTCACCAATCGATGCATCATGGTCGGCATTACCACCCAAAGTAATTTGATAAAACTCAGCACCCTTTTTGTCTACACCCAAAATACCGATGTTACCCACATGATGGTGACCACACGCATTCATACAGCCAGAGATGTTCAGATCCAATTTACCCAAATTGTAAATGGTGTCTAAGTCATCAAAACGACGAGAGATCGCTTCAGAAATTGGAATCGATTTCGCATTTGCCAATGAACAGAAGTCACCGCCCGGGCAGCAAATAATGTCGGTTAAGAAGCCAATATGTGCACGTGCAAGATTGTGTTGATCTAGGATTTTCCAAAGATCAAACAAATCTTTTTGCGGTACATCTACAAGCGCAATGTTTTGCTCATGTGTGGTACGGAACTCACCAAAGGTATATTTGTCAGCCAAGTCAGCAATCAGGTTCATTTCTTCAACAGTCATATCGCCCGGTGCAATACCCACACGTTTCAAAGAAATCGTAACGATGCGGTAACCTTTGACTTTATGTGCATTGGTGTTGATGTTGAACCATTGTTTAAATTTCGGCTCTGCGGCAAATTGCTCTGCGAAATCTTCATCCGCATAATCTTGGTAATCAAATGGTGTGAAGTTCTCATCCATTTTCGCCAAGGTATCAGCATCAATTTTTAATGTTTTGATGGTATGTGCAAATTCAGCTTCCACTTTCTCTGCAAATACTTCTGGTGTTAATGCTTTCACCAAAATTTTGATACGCGCTTTATATTTGTTATCACGACGACCGTGTAAGTTGTATACACGAAGTACCGCTTCTAAATAAGCAATCAAATCTTCACGTGGCAAGAAGTCACGAATAAAACTACCAATCACTGGTGTACGGCCTAAACCACCACCAACTTTGATTTTATAGCCAATCTCGCCTGCTTCATTTTTCACGATATACACACCGATATCATGGAAAGACGTTGCCGCACGATCAGTTTCTTCCAGTGCTGAAACTGCAATTTTGAACTTACGTGGCAAGAAAGCGAATTCTGGGTGGAAAGTTGACCATTGACGAATCAATTCACACGTTGGACGTGGGTCAGCAATTTCACCTGCAACTACACCTGCATATTGGTCAGTTGTGGTGTTACGAATACAGTTACCCGAAGTTTGAATCGCATGCATTTGAACAGATGCGAGCTCTTGTAACATGTCAGGCACATTTTCTAGTGCAGGCCAGTTAAACTGAATGTTTTGACGAGTAGATACGTGCGCATAACCACGGTCATAGTCCTGAGCCAATGACGCAATTTTACGTAATTGTTTAGAATTCATCAGGCCATAAGGTACTGCAATACGTAGCATCGGTGCATAACGTTGTACATAAAGGCCGTTTTGAAGACGCAGTGGACGGTATTCATCTTCCGTCAATTTACCTGCTAAATAACGTTCCGTTTGATCACGGAACTGTGCAACACGTTCATTAACCAGTTGCTGGTCAAAATCAGTATATAAATACATGGCGTACAGCTAGTAATTTCTATTATAACAATGCACAGCATAACGAGATTTTATCTATCAAGAAAATGCGTTTTTTACATATTTAATAGCGATTTTATTGATAAGACTGTCGCAATTTCACTGATATAGCGGATTCCGGTCATTTACTTTTTATTTATAGGACTTACGCACTATCATTTATAGATTCTCTGTGGTAGCAGATGATTTTTATCGAGAATAAAGTCATCAATGAAGTTTTTGATAATTGGTCTAAATAATTTCTTCTGCCAACGATATATATTTT
>NZ_VPCH01000081.1:0-7847 GCF_013418285.1 Acinetobacter sp. YH12152 | reverse complement strand
ATATTAAGCTTTACGAGGGCGTTGTATCGTCTGACGAGACGTGTATCAAGATGGGAGATATTAAATTGAAGAGCATGCTCTTCAATTTAACCCAAAACTTGGGATTTGTGTAGATACCTATGCCTTATAGGAGAGGGCTAGGGAGAGGTTATAAAATTTGATAATCTGATTAAAATAATAAAAACAAAACGTAATGAACAATAAACTCGACCCCCAACTTTTAATATTCGCCAAAACCATGCGTCACACCGCCACCGATGCTGAACATCTCATGTTGTAAATAATCCGTGCCAAGCGTTTTATGAACCTTAAATTTCGTCGTCAGCATGTGATCCAACCTTATATTGTAGATTTTTACTGTCATGAGTTTGGTTTGGTGGTTGAGTTGGATGGCAGTCAATATGGAACAGACGATGCAATAGAATATGATGCTGAACGGACTATGTTTTTAGAGGCTTTGGGTTTAAAGGTGATTCGGTATTGGAATCATGATGTGTTGGGGCGGACGAGTGTGGTTTTAGAGCACTTATGCCAGATATGTGTTGAACTGAAAGTAAATGAATAATGAAAGCGCCTTCTCCCTTGGGGAGAAGGCGGGGGATGATGGTTTCTAGATAAGATAAAAGTACCTCACCAAAATTCTCTTCTAAAAGTAGAGAGAGTTAAAGAGGGAAATTTTAATATGTTACTTTGGAGGATATAAATTCATTAAAAATCAGTTTAGTAATAGATGGATTCATGATTTATACCAAATAGTGTCAGTCAATGGATTTATCTCTGACAACTTTATAGGATCTTTGAGTTTTGGATTTTACATAACTATTAGCATCTTCAAGGTTTTTGGTGAGCGCGTTTAAAGCTTTTTCTAGAAGATTTTCACTTAACATTATCTGTCTCACTTGAATAGTTAATAGATCATTGACAGTGAAGTCTGAAATAGAATATTCATTAGTGGATAAAATTTCTAATGACGTTACATTGTCTGTCTTATGAATCATTAATAATAATAAATATTGGATTATGTGATTGTGAATATATCCGTAATTAATATCATAATCAAAATCTAATAATAAAATTATTTTATCTGTATGGAGGTCTTTATCTTTTACAATATGTATGCTCTGTAAAAAATATTGAATACCTTTTTCATGAAATTTAATATCGACGAAGAATTTATTTATGGATGGTATAACTAAGAACTTATAATAGTTTAATTTGTCTAACTCACTTAAGAATTTTAATTCAACTTCAAATTTTTTATAGTTTTCATAATTAAACATATCTGTATAGAACTTTTCTAAAACTTCTGGGTCAAAGCTTTTCAATAGGTTTGCCACAAAAAACTCTTGTATACTCTTATGTATAAAGCTGTATTCATTTCCATCTTTTAAAATTAAACAAATATTTTTTGTCAATTCAGAAATTACATCATTGTAATCAAATTTAAGGTTTAATAAAGTACAAGCTTCTTTAAGACCGTCAGCAAAATATTGTTTATCAAATGAAATTTTATTACCATTGTTTTTAGTATAAAAGCAAAATTCTTGAAATATATCTTCAAGTTCTGATTGAGTAGCTTCAACAAATCTTGCTCTTTCATAAGGTAGCTTTAGATAATCATGTCTATTCATTAGAACATCAAATATATCTCTATAGAACTCAGAAATAGAAAGGGCTATTTGAAGTTTTGTTTGATATGTCATTACAAATAATGTGATCATAAGTGGAGTTTTAAGAACTTCCTTGAGACCAATTGCACTTTCATTAATTTTTTGCACTAATTGTTTTGAAATATCAATATCACTTGTAAGTTTTTGTATAAATCCAGCTTGATCTTGTGTGTCGAATGGTGAAAGAGTGATAGATGTAAAATAGGGGCTGTGTTGTAAGTAATTATATGGACGGCTAGAACAAATAATTCTCATTTCTGGGAATTTAATAGACCACTTTTCTAACTGATTAATAATATTAGGAACAATTTCCTTATTTAACTCATCAAAACCATCCAAAAATAAGGATATTTTTCCACTTTTCGCAAGATCGTCGAAATTAGATTTTGTAATATTAATATCTAAAATGTCAGTGAGATAAGAGCATAAAATGTCTGTTAAATTCTCAGTTTTTTGAATTGTACGCAACTCAATGAAGATGGGTAGTGATTGCTTTGCTATAATTTCATTAAAAGTTAAGTGCTTCATGAACATGGATTTTCCATGTCCAACAGTACCTTCAATAATAATATTTTCTTGAATATTTATTTCTCTAATATTGTTTATCGGTTTTATACTTTCATCTGGAAGAATTATTCTAGTAGGATAATAAAATTCAGAAATATGTTGGATTTTTTTACTATCATAAATAGTACGTATCATTAAAATTTTATTAGTTTTATTGAATATTTTTTCTGAGACATTTTCTATATCAAGGGATGCAAGAAAAGAAACTCCTTTAGTTTTGCTTAAACTATATAGATCTTTGCATATTTCTGAAATAAAAGGTCTGAGAATTAATGCACTATATGCCATTGAGATGGGTTCAGCCATTTTTTGCCCTATATTTTTTTTAATCAATTTATTTATACTATAAAAATCCCCTCAAGTGAGGGGATTTTTTTGAATCAAACTAAAGCATTAAAGCGCTGCAATTTGCTCCATATTCGCTTTAATTTTCGCTAACTGGTCAGCAAACTCAGCAAGTTTAACTTTCTCACCTTCAACCACAGCAGTAGGCGCTTTCGCCACAAAACCTTCATTGCCAAGTTTAGTGGCAATTTGGTCATGCTGTTTTTGAACCTTGTCTAAGTCTTTTTGTAGACGACCTAATTCCGCTTTAGGGTCAATTAAGCCCTTCATTGGAACGAATACAGACACATGACCCACTACAGAAGAAGAAGACAATGGTGGTTGTTCGCCATCAGCTAAGAAAGTAATGCTTTCAACTTTCGCCAACGCAGTGAATAACGCTTCAATACGAGTGATCTGTGCTTTTTCAGCATCAGTGGTGTTTTGAAGAAGTACAGGCAATAAGCGTGCATTACCTAATCCCATCTCACCACGGATGTTACGTACCGCACCAATCAAACCTTGAAGCCATTGCATATCTGCTTCAGCTTGTTCATTAATCAATGCTTGTTCAGCAACAGGGTACTGAGCCAACATGATGGTTTCGCCAGAAATGTTCAGTTTCGGCGCAAGTGTTTGCCAGATTTCTTCTGTTAGGTAAGGCATCAACGGATGAGCCAAACGTAAAGACGCTTCCATTACAGCAAGTAGAACACGACGAACTTCAGCTTTACGCTCAACCGATACATTTTCGTCATTTAGAACAGGCTTAGTCAGCTCGACATACCAGTCACAGTATTCATTCCAAATGAACTCGTAAATCGCTTGTGCAGCCAAGTCTAAACGGTAAGTCGCAAATGCTGTTTGCACGGCTTGTTCCGCTTTTTGCAGACGGCTCACGATCCATTGTTCAGGTAATTCCCAAAGGTCTTGACGAACTTCTTGACCAATCACTTGCTCTTCGCAGTTCATCATCACGAAACGAGTTGCGTTCCAGATTTTGTTGGCAAAGTTACGGTAGCCTTCAACACGTTTCATGTCGAACTTAATGTCACGGCCTGTGTTGGCAAGCGCACAGAAAGTGAAACGAACAGCATCTGTACCGTAAGATTGAATACCTTCAGGGAATTCTTTACGGGTTGATTTTTCAATCTTCGCTGCTTGTTTCGGGTTCATGAGTCCTGTAGTACGTTTTTGTACTAAAGTTTCAAGATCAACACCGTCAATCAAGTCTAATGGGTCAAGCACGTTACCCTTAGATTTAGACATTTTCTGACCTTCGCCATCACGTACCAAACCATGTACATACACAGTTTTGAACGGAACTTGCGGTGTGCCATCTTCATTTTTCATGAAGTGCATGGTCATCATGATCATGCGGGCAACCCAGAAGAAAATGATGTCGAAACCAGTGACCAATACATCAGTCGGGTGGAAAGTATTTAAGAAATAGTTTTCTTTATCTTTCGCTGCGTCGCCAGTCCAACCTAAAGTTGAGAATGTCCAAAGACCAGAAGAGAACCATGTATCAAGCACATCTTCGTCTTGTTTTAATTCAACTTCAGGAGCAATACCGTTTTTCGCACGAACTTCAGCTTCATCACGACCGACAAATACGTTACCTTCAGCATCGTACCAAGCAGGGATACGGTGACCCCACCACAATTGACGCGAAATACACCAGTCTTGAATGTTATTCATCCAAGCCATGTACATGTTGCTGTATTGCTCAGGTACAAACTTAATTTGACCGTCTTGAACCGCTTTAATTGCAGGCTCTGCAAGCGGTGCAATTTTTACGTACCATTGGTCAGTCAGTAATGGCTCAACGATTACGCCTGAACGGTCACCGCGAGGTGGCTTCAATGTGTACGGTTGAATTTGGTCTAACCAGCCTTCAGCTTCAGCTTGAGCAACCAATTTTTTACGTGCAGCAAAACGTTCTAAACCAATGTAGTCCGCAGGGGCAGGAATGGTTTTAGAAATTTGCTCGCCCGCTTTCGCGATGTATTCAAATTCAGCAAGAACTTCAGCATTTTTGTTGAAGATGTTGATGATTGGAAGTTCACAGCGTTTGCCCACTTCATAGTCATTGAAGTCGTGCGCAGGGGTGATTTTCACACAGCCTGTACCAAATTCTTTGTCTACATATTCGTCTTTTACGATTGGAACAGCACGGCCTGTAATAGGTAGGATGATGTTTTTGCCTACAAGCGCTGCATAGCGTTCATCATCAAGCGCAACCGCAACAGCTGTATCGCCAAGCAATGTTTCAGGACGTGTTGTCGCCACAACAATGTGATCTTTGCCGTCATGGGTGCGGATTGATTTGTCTTCAAAGAAATATTTGAAGTGCCAAAGTGAACCTGCTTCTTCTTTATCAGACTCAACTTCTAAGTCAGAAAGGGCAGTTTGTAGTTTAGGGTCCCAGTTGACTAGGCGTTTACCACGGTAAATTAAGCCTTCTTCATGCAGCTTAACAAACACTTCTTTCACAGCGTTTGATAAACCTTCATCCATAGTGAAGCGTTCACGAGACCAGTCTACAGATGAACCAAGGCGACGAATTTGACGGGTAATGTTCCCGCCAGATTGTTCTTTCCATTCCCACACTTTTTCGATGAACTTTTCACGGCCAAGGTCGTGACGGCTGATGCCTTCAGCACCCAATTGACGTTCAACAACCATTTGCGTTGCGATACCTGCATGGTCGGTACCTGGCTGCCAAAGGGTGTTTTTGCCAGACATACGGTTATAACGAGTCAACGCATCCATAATGGCATTGTTGAAACCATGACCCATATGCAAGCTACCAGTGACGTTTGGTGGCGGAATCATAATACAGAATGAATCACCTTTTTGAGATGGCTTGAAGTAGCCTCTCTCTTCCCAAGTCTTGTACCATTTTTTTTCGATCTCGGTCGGATCGTAGGTCGTAGCAATATTTTGCGCTGAATCAGTCATAGTCTAAACAGATCAAAAGTGGATAAAAAATTAGATCTATTGTAGCAAAAAAAATGGTGAATTAGGGATGTTGGGCGAATGTTAACTTTTAGGATTTGGCAGTAAATAAAAGAGTCCGTATGATAGGACCTAAGATAAGAAGTATCCATTGATCCCAAAACTAAGATAAAAGGAGCAATATCAAATGACTTATTCTATTTCTTTAAAGATTCAACCTACGACATATCAACGTTTTGAGACGATTCATCAAAAGCTCAACGCAGGTGAAACAGAAAGTCAGTCCAAAGCCTTAGGGGATAATTTAGCGGATATTGCATGTGAAATTTTAGATCAAGTTTTTGGCCAAATGGCGCGCATGAATAAGTCTGGAGACAATGAATCCGAAAAAATTATTCAGCAAATACGTGAAACGACCCGTAAATATATGCCGTGGTCGGTGTCTTTTTTTGGCAATGACCGCCTTGTACCGATGGTAAATTATTTATATGGACGTTTTTACAGCGAAGATGGTCAGCATTATATGCATTATCCGATCGATGCCTCTTTAGCCACCGACTTGCTTGCCTATGTCAATCAAATGAAAGAAGGGCAGAATCAATATGTGCCGCTCGCATTGAAGGCATTTACACAAGTGGTCGATGCCGGGGTGACGCATTTGGTGCGAGAACCGAAAAAAATGCTGAAATTTAACATGGTGGTGGATAAAACTTTAACCGGTGTCATCAATCTCACCACGCAACTCGGTTATAAACGTTTTGATAAACTCGGCAAAATTTATGATGCACAGTCAATGAGTCAGTATTTTGACCATTTTATGGTGTTTTTGAACAATGAGCCTGTACTACGTAAAGCATAAAATACATATAAATGAATAAATTAGTTATTTAAAAGGATGTCAAAATGGCAAAACGTGATGATTTGAACGGAAAAGTGGTATGGATTACTGGGGCATCGTCAGGTTTGGGTGAAGCTTTAGCAAAAGAATGTGCTTTGCAAGGGGCGCAGGTCATTTTGACCGCACGTCGTTTTGAAGAGTTGGAAAAAGTCCGGGTTTCATTATTACATCCAGATCAGCATCTTTCAGTGTGTGCAGATATTACCAATGAAGAACAAGTTCGCCATGCTTATGAACAAGTCCTTGCGCATAAAGGTCGAATTGACTGGCTAATCAATAATGCGGGATTGAGTCAGCGTGCATTGATCACGGATACGACTATGCAAACTGAACGTGCCATCATGGAAGTAGATTATTTTTCGCAAGTCTATTTAACCAAAACCGTTTTACCGACATTTTTAGCACAAAAGTCTGGTCGAATTGCTTTTGTTTCAAGTGTTGCAGGCTTATTAGGGACACAATACCGCGCGACCTATTCTGCTGCAAAAGCTGCCATTCATATGTGGGCGAACAGTCTACGTGCGGAAGTTGCGGATCAAGGGGTGGGCGTATCGGTGATATTCCCCGGATTTGTCAAAACCAATGTTTCATTTAATGCACTCAATGGTGCCGGCAAGCCACAAGGGCATCAGGATGAAGCCATTGAAAATGGTCTAGAAGCCAATGAGTTTGCCGAAGCAGTAGTGCAATCTTTGCAACGTGGGGAAGAATACATCGTGGTGGGTGGTTCTAAAGAAAAGCTCGGTGTTTGGATGTCAAGATTATCACCGACAACGTTGTATAAAATGATTCGTAAAACCAAAGTGAAGTAAGTTTTATCAAGTTAAATGGTTTAAAAGTCACTCTTAACAGTGACTTTTTTAATAGATTTCTTTCATAAGTCATTTTTCACTCAGCTCCAAGTTATAAATTCCAGCAATTAGATTGAATCTTAATGCTAGTCTTTTGCCTCGATTGCGATATCGCTCAGCAAGAATTTTGAAGGTTTTCAAACTGCCAAATACATGCTCAATTCCAATTCTTCTTTTATTGATTTCCTGATTATAGATTTTTAGTTCGGAATCCAGTTTACAGCGCTTCTTTGCTTTTAATGGCAACAAGCTATTTGGATACACTGTATAAATTCCCTGATAACCCTTATCCGCAAGGATAAATGCACCTGCAGGAATCTGATTCAAGTTACGTTTGAAGAGTTCGAAATCATGTACGGCACCACGACTCGTACATAAACTCAGGATTTTTTGAGTTTGATAATGAATGATGGCCTGTACTTTGAAAGTGTGGGTCTTTTTCTTGCCGCTATATAGCTAAATACCAAATAAATCATTACAGTAATCTTTAAATAATTTATCAATATCTTTAACTCTAAACTTAGTTCGAATCGCCTTGACTCGTGACCACATATTTTCTATTGGATTTAAATCTGG
>NZ_VPCH01000080.1:0-8060 GCF_013418285.1 Acinetobacter sp. YH12152 | reverse complement strand
TGAGGATCAGAAAGCTTGTTTGAATCGATGTATTTCATCCGCAGATTATGCACGAATGCTAAGAAATCCGGAGTGCAAATATTAACCAAAAAGAAGATCGTTTTTTGATTTATGAAAGAGATCTATTGTTAATTTTTTTAAGTTATAAGGAAATAAATGCTTAATAAATTAGTTACCTATAATTTGGAACTTTCATGTAGAATAATATTTATTATCAAGCTTTCGGTTCTACTGGAGTAAATAGAGATGGCATTTTTTATTCCTAAAAATGTTATTGAAAAGCTAAAAGATGCAGAAAAACTGAATGATGCTGTTAAAGATATTGAAACAGTTCAGGTTCTTGCTGAAAGGATTTCTAATGACTATCAGAAACAAATAGAAATGTTTAAGCTTCAGAACCGTCATGTAGAGTTGATGAATGATGTGAAATTAGCTTATTCAAATTATGAGAAAGAATTAGAAACTTTAAATAAGTTAAAAGAAGCTACAAATATTTTTTCCAAAAAATATAAATCTCTTAAAAATGCACAAAGATATAGTGAAGTATTAAATAGAGCTTCAAACGAATTAGCTTGTCAAAAAGAATTAAAGAGTACTTATAAAACTTTAGATGATATTACAGAAAACTATAAGGTTTTTGATGAATTAAAAAAAATCAGTGAAAATTTTAAACTAAGTGAAAGTGTCGAAGATATAGTTGAAAAAAATAGCTCTGCTGAATATCTAAGTTCTTTTTTTAAAAATATGAAACAAGCTAAATAATAATGTGAGAGTATTTTAATGTCTGGAATATTATTATTAATTCCCATGATTATTATTGGTTATTTTTTTAAAAAGAAACACTTTTATCTTAATTATAAATTTAGTAAATTAAATGGGCATCATTTATATTTTGCATCTGCTGCTTTCGGTTTCTTTTTTGTATTTATTTCTACTATTTTATATTTTTTACTAGCTAACTTTTATATATTAATATTTTGTTTTTTCTCAGATGAATATGATGTAAAAATTAACTTATTTAGATCTATTAGAACAATTTTTTCTGAACAAAACTTTTCTTTTAATGTGTTTTTTATTTATTCTTTAGCAATGTTGATCGCTAGGATAGTTGCATGGTACGATAAAAAATCTATATTAAAAGAAGTTAAGGATATACACAACCCTTTGATTTTTAATATTATATCTGAAGACCCTACAGATGGTTTATTAAATCTATCCGCAGTTTCAGATGATACTGTAGATTCAAGAAGCTATGAAAATCGAACTATTATGCTTACTATGAAGGATAGAAAAGTATACATCGGTGTCGTAAGTGAAAATCGGAAAGAAATGTTTTTAAGATTTAGTCAGGGTTCTGATGATTTTGAATTCATGCCATTATTAAGTGGATATAGAGATAAAGATAATTTAGATTTGGTCATTACTACAGATTATAGTGAAGCCATTGATAAAAAATTAAATATTACGGTAGTGTTGAAAAGAAATGAAATATTGTCTTTAACTAAAGTTAATTCTGAACAGTTATCAAAGTTCTTATTTACTAGCAATTTCTTATACAAAGAATTAATTTCTTCACACTATCAAAATAAAAAAATTATTATTAGAACTAAAGACGATAAATATATTTTAGGTGCAGTCAGTCAATTCGAAGTTCTAAATGAAAGAATTTTAAAAAGATATCCTTACTTTTATTTTGATATAGAAAAAACCTCAGATGAAATCGATTCTGCAAGAGTAATTTTTTCTTTGGAAAATATCAAAGAAGTTTATGTGAGTGATGATATTGATATATTATTTAATAAATTAATACGAAAAAAAGCCCCTAATATAGAGGCTTTTAATTTAAAAGATATAGCTTAAGAAACTTTATCACCAGCTTTAGCACCAGTTTCAGGTGAAATCACCCAAACACCTTCGCCATTACCCGCAGCTAAAACCATACCGTTAGAAATACCAAAACGCATCTTACGTGGAGCAAGGTTCGCCACCATCACCACCAGTTTGCCTTTAAGGTCTTCAGGTTGGTAGAACTCACGAATACCGCTAAACACGTTACGTGGCTCAGCTTCACCGACATTTAAAGTCAATTGAAGCAGTTTGTCAGAACCTTCAACGTGAGCAGCTTCTAAAACTTCCGCCACACGCAAGTCAACTTTCATAAAGTCTTCGATACCGATAATTTCAGCTTCGCCAACTTTAAGCTCAGGTTTCTTTTCAGCTTTCTTCTCTTTTTTCTTCTCTTTTTTCTTCTCAGCTTTTGGTGCTTCCGCAGGTGCAGCTAAAGAGTCTTTAGACGCATCAACCATAGCAGCAACAGCTTTTGGATCTACACGCTGCATTAATGGTTGGAATTGAGCAATTTCATGATCCACCAAAATCGTTTTACCAGACGCAAAGTCGAAAGATTCTAATTTTAAGAAGCTTTGAACTTCTGCTGCCAAGGTAGGAAGTACTGGTGCAAGGTACACCGCCAATTGACGGAACAAGTTAATACCGACAGAACATACGTCATGAACTTGTTGTTCTTCGCCTTCAATTTTCGCTAAAGCCCAAGGCTTTTTCTCATCGATATATTGATTGGCTTTGTCAGCAAGCGCCATGATTTCACGGATGGCTGCAGAGAATTCACGTGCTTCATATTGAGCAGCGATTGATGCACCTGCATCAATAAAGCTTTGTACCAATTCAGGCTCTGCACACGTTGCAGAAAGTTTGTTATCAAACTTGGTGTTGATGAATTTCGCACAACGGCTAGCGATGTTTACCACTTTACCAACAAGGTCTGAATTCACTTTTTGAACGAAATCATCAAGGTTCAAGTCAGAATCTTCAACTTTGTCAGAAAGTTTAGACGCGAAGTAGTAACGTAAGTATTCAGGGTTCAAATGCTCAAGATACGTTTCTGCTTTAATGAATGTACCACGAGATTTAGACATCTTCTGACCGTTTACAGTCAAGAAACCATTAACGAATAAGCTTGTTGGGGTACGGTAGTTTGCACCTTCAAGCATTGCAGGCCAGAACAACGCGTGGAAGTAAACGATGTCTTTACCAATGAAGTGATAGACTTCATTTTGAGAATCCTTTTTCCAGTAATCGTCAAAGCTTAGGTCAGGACGTTTGGTCTTGATGTAGTTTTCAAAGCTCGACATATAGCCGATTGGCGCATCAACCCAAACGTAGAAGTATTTGTTTGGCGCATCTGGAATTTCAAAACCGAAGTAAGGCGCATCACGTGAGATGTCCCAATCAGACAGACCTGCTTCAAACCATTCATCGAGTTTGTTGGCAATCGACACAGGCAGACGACCTTCGTCACGTGTCCATTTTTGCAGGTATTCACCAAAGTTTGGCAGTTTAAAGAAGTAGTGATCTGAAGATTTCTCTACAGGTGTCGCACCGCTTAAAGTCGATTTTGGATTTAATAATTCAGTTGCGTTGTATGTTGTACCACACACTTCGCATGAGTCGCCGTATTGGTCTTCCGCTTTACATTTTGGGCATGTGCCTTTAATAAACCGATCCGACAAGAACATTGCTTTTTCAGGATCAAACAATTGTGTCACAGGGCGTACCGCAATGTTGTCCGCTTCACGGTTCTTAATGTAAATCTCAGAAGCGCGTGCTTGGTTTTCAGGGCTGTTGGTTGAGTCGTAATGGTCAAAATCAACTTTAAAGCCAGCAAAGTCACGTTCATGTTCTTTTTGCACATTGGCAATTTGCTGTTCAGGCGAAATACCATTGGCTTCCGCACGTAGCATAATCGCTGTACCGTGAGCATCATCCGCACATACATAAGTCACGTTATGACCCATTGCACGCATGGCACGAACCCAAATATCAGCTTGGATATAACCGAGTAAATGACCCATATGAATTGGGCCATTCGCGTATGGAAGGGCGTTAGTAACTAAAATATTACGCACGGATATGACTCTCTCATTCGTATTTATGCAATGGGCTGTAATTTTACATGAGATAGCCAGTACTTGCACAAGGGAATAGGTGAAATCTTTGCAAAAGTAAAAAAATCTATATTGCTGACACAATTACAGTGATAATAGGGCATAACTGTGATGCCTAAGAGTAACAAGCCCATGTATGAAGATGACTATGATGACGATCAGCCAATCACTCGTATTCCTCAAAATGAACAGCGTCATAAATTGGGGCATCACATTATTAAAGATGCGCAGCAATATTTAGAACAGATTTCTGCAGATGAGCATGCCTTACTGATTCAAACCCTGCGTCATTTGGCACAAGATGAGCCTTACTTCGATATTTTGGCCGATGAATTAGATCAGCCGGTAGAAATGAAAGTAGCGAATGATGCTTTAAATTTATTGTATTTTTGGCAACTGCTTCATCAACATGAAAATGATGCAGACTTTGATTTTCTGAATGTCATCAATAGCGAGTTTTTCCAAACTGAAATGTTGAAAGCCTTTGATGCTTTGAATATTGGTGAACATAAAGCAGCGCGCCGTCAGGTACTTTTAGATGCGTTTAAACTGTATAAATTAAATATTCATGCAGGCTGTATCCCTGTGTTATATGCACAGCTTGAAGGTATTTTGACGGACGTGCTGATTCAAACCGGTTTCTTAAGTCAAAATGGCACTAAATTTGTCGATGTCTATAAAATTGTACCGGGACTTAAAGGCAGTGAAATTAAAAGCCTTTGGCACAAATCTAAAATTGCCAATGAGTTGAATCCGTATTTTGCCGAATTGGCGGCCTATCAAATGGATAGCAGCTCTACCGTAGCGATGACCCGTCATAATATTTTGCATGGTACCGATGTCGCGCATTTTAATCAGGGACGGAGTTTCATCCTGTTTATTTGGCTGTTTTCCGCAGTGAGCTTTATGAGTACGGTCAGCAAATAAGTTTAATTTCAAGAGATCAATGCATAGGAGTGGCATTGGTCTCTTTGCATAACATCATCCTTTAAAATTAAAAGCTTAGAGTAAAATCGACCATACATATTTGTATCAAGCCATTGTGAAAATAGGCAATCACATGGCGTTTTCCTGTGGTTGATTTGTTTCTAAATGCGTCTATTTCAGGTATCTGCTTCAAATCGCGTTATAACTATTGTTGTTAGACAATAACTGAGAACAGGGTGAGCGAGATGACAACAGAAAGCACATTAAATGATTTAAAAAATAAAGCATCAGAACTCGGTGATGACATACAACTCAAGGCCAAAGAGGCGCAACTAGAAGGCGAAAAAGCACTCGATGGTGCAAAGCATAAAGTTGAAGAGCTCAAGCTTGAGGGTGAAAAAGCCTTAAATGAGGCCAAACATGAACATGCAGAACAGCATGCAGAAACCAAAGACCGTCTAGAGCAGTTAAAAGCAGAAGCGAGTCATAAATTTGATGAAGCCAAAGTCAAAGCAGCTGAACTTAAACATGAGGCTGTCGAAAAATTTGATGAACTGAAGGTGCAGGCGACAGAGAAATTTGACGAGTTAAAAAAGAAAGCCTCTGACACACTGCATAAGTTTAAAAAAGATGACCAAGCTTAATTGGGTCTAATGAAAAAAGCCGCTCTATCTTGAGCGGCTTTTTTAGGTTTCATTGCTTTAATCCATCTAAATTTTCAGTCTTAATATTTTTGACTTGATCATCGACTACGGTAATCACGTAGCGCATATTGGCAATTTCATAGGTGTAATCTACCGCCAATTTTGCAGGCTGATTTTTCTCTTGCAGCGGATAAGACACCATTTTCATCGGAGAAGCTTGCATACGCGAGCGCATGAGATCGAGGCTATCACCAATCGCCACAGTTTGTCGGTCAGGTGTTTGAATGGCTTCAGTCGCAATTTCTGCATAGGCTGCTGAAGTCAGGAGCATCAAGGCGCATAAAGTCGTTTTATACACAGACTTGTTATAGTTAGTCTTCTGATACATAGTTTTCCCCATTTTTAAAATTAAAAGCACAAAATGTGCCTTTAGATTGCACATCCATCGCTATGATTATTCTATTGAACCGATTGAAATATAGACTGAAATTACGCTGAAAATGTATGATTGAAATGTAATCAATTTAAAATTTAATGGCTTTGGTTTAGCCGCATAGATCAACTACAAGAGCATTATTAAGTGGCGCACGTTTAAAACTTGTTTGAAAGCTGACTAAATTACTCAATTTTATAAGCTTATAGGGATAAGTCATTCATCTCCCTCTTACTCTGGGGCAGATGAACAGGTAAACTATCGCTATTATCTTTTGATGTTCCTGTTTGGAGACAACATAATGTCGTGGCTTTCTTCTCTAAAATCTGTGTTTTCACCCTCCCAAGAGGTGAAAGAAGAGGAAATCCAACAGGTTTTACAAAACTATGTACTCCCCAATTCAAATAATGCCTTAAAAGACCGTATTACACAGGTAAATGTGCAAGGTCAGATCTTACAGATCACGATTAATACCTTTCCTTCAGAAGCCGATGACTTGCAAAAAATCCATGATGATTTGGCAGATGCGTTGGAAAAATGCGGCATTAACGAGCTGAATATGCATGTGATTCAACAAAAAACAGGGCATAAATCTGAAGGTGGTTGTGGTCATCATCATGCAGAAGGCGAAATTTGTTCTAGCCAAGAAAAAGCTGAAAGTTCAGCTGCAAAAAGTCAGTTACCTCCAGTTGTGGATGCGTCTGCGAAAACACCTGAAGCACCTGCCGAAGTTGATCCGAATAATCCACCGATTCAAAAAGCGGCTCCACAACAGCGTGATGTACCGAAACATCCACGCATTAAAAATGTCATTTTGGTGTCATCTGGTAAAGGTGGTGTGGGTAAATCGACCACCACTGTGAATTTGGCGCTCGCATTACAACAGCTGGGTTTAAAGGTTGGGGTATTAGATGCAGACATCTATGGTCCAAGTATTCCAACGATGCTCGGCAATGCAGGCCGCACGCCGATGATTGAAGCTGAGCAATTTGTTCCTATTGAAGCATATGGTATGGCTGTGCTTTCAATTGGTCACTTAACTGGGGATAACAATACGCCAGTGGCTTGGCGTGGGCCGAAAGCGACAGGGGCGTTAATGCAGCTCTTTAACCAAACGTTGTGGCCTGATCTGGATGTATTGGTCATTGATATGCCGCCAGGCACAGGTGATATTCAGTTGACGCTTGCACAGCGTATACCAGTGACAGGTGCTGTGATTGTGACGACACCACAGAACGTTGCATTAATGGATGCGACCAAAGGCATTGAGTTGTTTAACCGTGTACACATCCCAGTGATGGGTGTGGTTGAAAATATGTCGACCCATATTTGTTCGAACTGTGGGCATGAAGAGCAAATCTTTGGTACAGGTGGTGGCGACCAACTTTCAGCCCAATACGACATTCCACTCTTAGGCCGTTTACCGCTGAACGTACAAATTCGTGAAAATGCCGATGCAGGGAAACCATCCGTGATTACTGGTGATGATGCTGCTGAAAGCTATATGGCGATTGCGCAAAAAATTGCAGATGCATTGCCTCAGGCTGAAAAAGATAAAAACCGTATTTTCTAAGGGTGAACTGAAATTTAAGTTGATCGTATTAAAATCTGGCCTCGTGCCAGATTTTTTATAACGTGGTATTGGGAGTGTTTGAAAATTATGAGTACTGAACTTTAGACATTCAACGATGTCTATGAATTACACATCTAAAAAACGATTTGCACAATTTCTTATTTTTCCTGCGATTATAAGCCGTCTGCCAAGGATAAAATTCTTGAGGCATATCAAAGGATGTCGCGTTTGTACTTAGTTTTTACAAAATAGCTTTCACGATATTTCTATTATTTTGGCTAGGATCAATTCTTTGAACGGCAGTAACTGTACAAACGCATTGTGTCTTAGATTTTTTGCCAAATGTCCTCTGTTACAAGGGGCTTAGCATTGAAAAAATATAGAGGAACAAAGTAAGCGTCCGCTGAACACACCTTATGAATTCATCCTATAAGCCTTAATTTAGTCCCCACTTAGAAACAAGTGGGGACTTAAATTTATGACTACAAATCATCAGACATCCATCGCATCTCTTGCGA
>NZ_VPCH01000079.1:0-8489 GCF_013418285.1 Acinetobacter sp. YH12152 | reverse complement strand
TCATTCGAGTCTAGACAAAATGACACCAAATGAGTTTTACTATGATCAGCTACCCCAACAAAACAAGGTGGCTTAACTAGAGCGGAATATCACTTATAAATACGCTTTTAGTTGTTCAAACAAGTGGAACCACCTCTGTTTACAGTTGATGAGTGGAATCTTTTTAAACAAGGATATGCTGAATTTGTAACGCTGACAGATCTTGAAAAAGAATATTGGTTTATTGCAATTGAGCATATTTTTGTAGATGAGGTTATTTGGTTAATGGCAGATTTTTCTGAAGGATGGAAAATGCAACATCAATTAGGAATTTATTCATCAATATTCAAATGTATATTGACCCCTAGTGTACTGCAACAATATGATTTAGAAATCAATACTTAGCTTTAAGATTTTATGTCATCAAACCAGTGAAAATGAAAACCTTCCGTTTTTTATTTTATAAGTCACTATTTTATTAACTTAGAATATTTAAATCGAATGATTTAAATATTCGTTTAATACAATGCCTACTTCACTTATATAGTTTAAGCAAAATGTCACTTTAGTAAGCTCTTCACCAGTTAATCTAAACTTTAGTTATACCGCTATTTATCATTTAACTGTATGAGCTTAACCCTATTCAAAGATGGAAATTATGAAAAAAAGTCGTTATTTAGTTAGCTCAGCTGGCATTATGACTGTGCTACTAATAGGCTGCTCAAAATCAGAAAATGCAGAGCATCATTCAGCAGATGCACCGTTAGCATCAGTAAGTGTAATGACTGCCCAAACACAATCAATAAATCTGATTGAAAATCTCCCTGGGCGTGTCACTGCATATCGTATTGCTGAAATTCGCCCTCAGGTTGGTGGCATAGTAGATAAAGTTCTATTTAAACAGGGTACTTATGTACATGCAGGTCAACCACTTTTTAAATTAAATTCTGAAATATTTCAGGCTGATGTCAAAAGTAATAGAGCAACTTTACATCGTGCTGAGGCTGAAGTAACACGCCTTCAAATTTTGTTAAAACGATACGCTGAACTGGTGACAGTTAATGCAATTAGTAAGCAAGAATATAACAATACTGAAGCAGAATATCAGAAAGCAAAAGCTGATGTTACTCAAATGGAAGCGATACTTTCACGTCAACAACTTAACCTAAAATATGCAACAATTACATCGCCAATATCTGGAATTATTGGTGAGATTTTAGTGACTGAAGGTGCATTAGTCAGCCAAGGTGATACTAAAGCCATGGCAGTAGTACAGCAAATTGATAAAGTGTATATCGACGTAAAACAGTCAATTACTGATTATGAAAAAATACAGGAAGCATTACAACAAGGGAATTTGTCAAATGCTAGCCATAACGTTGAAATACTAAATAGTCAAGGTAAGCCATACGATGTAAGGGGTGAAATTTTATTTTCAGACACTAAAGTAGATCCCGATACTGGTGATGTGACTATCCGTATTTTAGCGAATAATCCTAGTCAAAAATTGCTTCCCGGCATGTATGTCCGTATCAACATGAGCCGAACAAAAGTTGATAATGCGATTTTAGTGCCAGAGCAAGCTATCCAACATGATATTAGTGGTAAGGCGAATGTAACTATTATCAACCAAAAAGAGCAAGCACAAAGTAAAACTGTGCAACTGGGTCAGCGTTATCAAAATAGTTATGTAGTCACGCAAGGTATAAATGCGGGTGAAAAAATCATTGTCGAAGGTGTAGACCGTATTCAACCTAATCAGCGACTAAAAGTAAAACAATGGCAAGCACCTATAACGAATAATGAAAATGGGGGGCAGCAATAATGTCTCAATTTTTCATTCGTCGACCAATTTTTGCTTGGGTCATCGCCTTATTTATTATTTTATTTGGTGTATTAAGTATACCTAAATTGCCAATTGCACGCTTTCCAAGTGTAGCTCCACCACAAATTAGTATTACAGCAATGTATCCTGGAGCTACACCAAAGACGCTCAATGACAGTGTTGTAACACTTATTGAAAGAGAAATGTCAGGTGTTAAGAATTTACTGTATTACAGTTCAAGTTCAGATACCTCTGGTAGCGCTACTGTTACTGCTACATTTAAGCCTGGTACAGATGTAGAGCTTGCTCAAGTTGATGTTCAAAACAAAATCAAAGCAATTGAGTCGAGACTACCTCAACCTGTTCGACAACAAGGGCTTATGGTTGATGCAGCTTCATCTGGATTTTTGATGATCATAGGTCTGAACTCCCCTAATCATCAATATTCTGAAATAGACCTAAGTGACTACATGACACGACACGTCATTGAAGAAATCAAGCGAGTTGATGGGGTTGGGAAAATCCAGAATTTTGGAGCTGAAAAAGCTATGCGCATTTGGGTCGATCCAAATCGTTTAGTATCTTATGGTCTGAGTATTAAAGACGTAAATACGGCTATTCAAAATCAAAACCTCCCGATTTCACCTGGTCGTATAGGTGATACACCTGCCCTCAAAGGACAGCAAATTACGATTCCATTAACAGCACAAGGGCAATTGGAGACTGTTGAACAATTTAAAAAAATTAGTTTACGTTCGAATAAAAATGGGGCAACTGTACTGTTATCAGATGTGGCTCATATTGAGGTTGGTGCGCAGTCTTATAGTTTTGCCATTTTAGAGAATGGTAATCCATCTACAGCAATAGCAATACAAATGAGTCCCAATGCAAATGCCGTTAAAACTGCTGAAGGGGTAAAGGCAAAAATCAACCAATTGAGTACTTCATTACCTGATGGAATGAAATTCTCAATCCCTTATGATACTGCACCATTTGTTAAAGTTTCTATTCAAAAAGTAATTACAACATTGATTGAAGCCATGGTTTTAGTCTTTATTGTAATGTTCATATTTCTTCATAATGTTCGTTATACCTTAATTCCAGCTATTGTTGCTCCCATAGCATTGCTAGGAACGTTCTCTGTAATGCTACTTGCTGGCTTTTCTATCAATGTCCTAACCATGTTTGGTATGGTGCTGGCGATTGGGATCATTGTAGATGATGCCATTGTAGTGATTGAAAATGTGGAAAGAATCATGGTATCAGAAGGCTTGTCCCCTGCAGATGCCACCTCGAAGGCGATGAAAGAAATTACGAATCCGATTATTGGTATTACTTTGGTTTTGGCTGCAGTATTTTTACCAATGGCTTTAGCAAATGGTTCAGTAGGGATTATTTATCGCCAATTCACTATCACAATGTCAGTTTCGATTTTATTCTCAGCATTCCTAGCCTTAACTTTGACACCTGCTTTATGTGCAACCATGTTGAAACCAATAGATAAAAATCATGTGAAAAAAGGTGTTTTTGCTTGGTTTGATCGAAGTTTTGAAAAATTAAATAATCGATATGAACATGGTTTATTTAAAGTCATTAAACATAAAAGAACGGCTATGCTATTTTTTATAGGCATTGTTGTTGCACTTCTTTTTTGTTTTAAACAAGTACCTACTGCATTTATGCCAGAAGAAGATCAGGGTTGGTTTATGACATCAATTCAACTTCCTTCTGATGCCACACAAGAACGTACCAAAAAAGTTGTTACTGAATTTCAGGAACATCTAAATAAAGAAGTTGGTATTCAAGATAATATGGCGATCTTAGGCTTTGGATTTAGTGGTTCAGGGCAAAATACAGCAATGTATTTTACCAATTTACTCCCCTTTGAGGACCGTAAAATTACTGCCCAACAAGTCGTGGATAATGCGAATACTGCAATGGCTGACAGCTCGGAAGGCCAAGTAATGTCTGTATTGCCTCCAGCAATTGATGAATTAGGAAGCTCTTCTGGATTTTCATTACAATTGCAGGATGTAGGAAATATTGGCATGCAAGCATTAGCACAAGCCCAAGATCAATTACTCAGTTTATCAACTCAAAGTAAAAAAGTTGTAGATGTTTACTCTGATGGTTTACCAGATGGAAATTCTGTACAACTCAAAATTGATCGTGAAAAACTACAAATATTAGGTGTTAACTTCAGTGATGTTACCGATATCATTTCTACTTCAATGGGTTCAATGTATATCAACGATTTTCCAAATCAAGATCGTATGCAGCAAGTTATTGTTCAACTTGATGCCAAATCACGTATGAGTATTGATGATATTTTACAAATCAAAGTAAATAGTCAAAGTGGTAAACTGATTTCTATGTCTGAGATTATTACTCCAGTTTGGCAATACTCCCCACAACAATACAATCGTTACAATGGTCGTCCATCTTTAAGTGTTACGGGTAGTCCAGCACCTGGTATATCTTCTGGTCAAGCAATGTCAGAAATGGAAAATTTAATCAAACAACTTCCAAAAGGTGTGGGGTATGAATGGAGTGGTATTTCTTTAGAAGAAAAACAGGCTGAATCGCAAACTATATTTTTATTACTTCTATCTATGCTCGTAGTATTTCTTGTTTTAGCTGGGTTATATGAAAGTTGGTCCATCCCTCTTTCTGTTATGTTGGTTGTACCTCTAGGGCTTATAGGTGCATTTATAGCTGTAATGATAAGAGGTATGCCCAATGATATTTTCTTTAAGGTTGGTATGATTACCATCATTGGATTATCAGCGAAAAATGCCATTTTAATTGTTGAATTTGCTAAGGCTCTCCGAGAAGATGGGATGAGTTTAGTTAAAGCAACCGTTGAAGCTGCAAAATTGCGCTTGCGTCCAATCTTAATGACTTCTTTAGCATTTACATGCGGAGTTATTCCTTTAGTTTTTGCAAGTGGTGCGAGTTCTGAAACCCAAAAGGCTATAGGTACTGGCGTATTTGGAGGAATGATCAGTGCAACTCTTCTTGCTTTAGTGTTTGTCCCTATTTTTTTCATTATTGTTATGGGAACTGTTGATAAATTTTCTAAACAAAAAGGATCAAACTAATCTATAAGCTTTGTGGGTTAGAAAAAAAATAACTCACTTTGCATTGATCATATTTAAATTCTTGTTTTATCCATAGCACTAACCTATTAATTTTAAAAAATAATAGGTACTGGCTAAATAGCAAATCGATACATATCTTTTTCATAGAGGAAATATGATTTTAGTAAGTTCTTGTCTGGCTGGCTTAAAGGTACGTTATAACGGGACGCATAGCTTAAACGAAAAAATCGAAAAATTAGTCAAAGATGGAAAAGCTACTATGGTATGTCCAGAGATTCTTGGCGGTTTATCAACACCACGCGAACCTGCCGAGATTTCGGGAGGTAATGGCGATGATGTCTTAGATGGAAAAGCCTGTGTAATTGAAAAATCAGGAAAGGATGTGACTTCAATCTATATTGAAGGGGCATATAGAACTTTAAAAAAAGTTCAATTATTAAAAGCTACTCTGGTAGTGCTTAAAGAAAATAGCCCTTCATGTGGTAGTTCAATGATTTACGATGGTCAATTTAATGGGAATAAGATCTATGGCAATGGAGTTACCTCCGCTTTGCTTAAACGTCATAATATAAAAGTCATTTCAGAAGAAACTTTTTGGCAACTTTTACCCTAGTTCCTCCGCTTTTATTTAAAATCTTCATGCAACTCCAACCACGCCCCCCTTTGCAATATCAAGTCTCTTCGGTATTTAGAGATATAGTGAGGTAATAATCTAAGAAGCATATCCATTACTTCCACATCAGTTAAAAAGTAGTGGTTCAATTTTATGCTGTAATTCTTTAACAATTTTAGCAAGCTGATCATGTAAAACTAACCAACATTGCTCATGACCTTGCCCAATATATTCATCTATTATGAGTTGCAAAATGTCTTGATCTATCTGACTTAAGAATTCTAAAAACCATGTCGCAGCAACATCCTTGGCAACTATTGTTTTATGATCTAATGTATAAGCTATACGGCATAGCGCTAAAATTTGATTACATTCATCCTGATCGTCTTTCCAATGAGCAATAATTTGTGGATAAGTTTTTTGCATGGCAAATATTAATTGTTCATAGCTAATTGGATTTAACCAATCGCAAATATCAGGTCCAAAGATAGTAATGTTATGTAATTGGGCAGTTTTAAGTAAAATACTAATATCTGGATCAGATTGACTATAAAGTAATTCACCTTTGAGTAATTCTTCTCTCAACCACTCGCCATATTGTAGCTGATATGTATATGGATGATTTTTATTGGTAATACTCCCTTTTTCTAATATCGTAATTTCTAAGGCACGCGCTGTAGCATGACCAATCGGAACAGATATATTTAGAAAATTCTGCGCTAATTGTTTTCTTTCCTGATCGGTAATTTCACGTTCAATAATAACTAAAATATCAAGATCACTTTTATGTTTTAAACCACCATCAACATACGAACCATATAAATAAATAGCATAAAGCTTATCTTTAAAATTTTTTTGTAAAAGCTGTTTTACACTTTCAACTTGGCGACACTCTTCATCATTTAAGCTTTGCATATGATTTTTAATTTAAAAAAATAAGTAATGAATTCATAGAGCATTATACAGAATAAGTGTAAATAATTTAATCAATTAGTAAATAACATACTATTTTTACAATATATTTACTTTCAATATAGAGTTTAATACATAAAACTCTATCAATCAAAAAAAGCTTGAAACAACATCTGAATAGTAAGAGTCATTTCCTCCTCACTTTGAGCAGCAAAGCCAAAACGGATATGAAAACTATCACTTGAGTCTTGAAATATAGAACCCAATTCATATTCTGAATCAATTTGCAGTTGTTTTAGAATTTCTGCAAATTCTAAACGATAAGGCAATTTTAATTTTACCCATAATGCCATTCCTCCTGCTGGTGTTTGGATTTCTACCTTATCTTGGAATATTTGATGGAAAGTCCTTACGGCAAAATCACGTCGGCTATGATAAATCTTCTTCATCTTTCGAGTATGTCGTTTAATTTCACCTTGTTGCATCAATTCAGCAATAGCAAGTTCAGTAATAGCATTACCTTGTTTATCAATAAGTAAAATATCTTGCTTCATGGCATTGATAATATTCAGATCTGCCACGACATAGCCCACTCTCAAGCTTGGAGCAAATACCTTAGACAATGAACCGATATGAATCACTTGATCAGCATGAGGTAAACTAACCAGTGGAGGGATCGGACGACTGTCATAATGAAATTCATGATCATAATCATCTTCGATAATATAAAAATTGTGTGTTTTAGAGAGTTCTAAAAGTTTGAGTCGACGATCCATTGCCATCGAAACAGTGGTTGGATATTGGTGATGTGGTGTTGTATAGACTGCCGCAACTTTATGATTTTCTAAAATCTCAATCAAATGGTCAGTACTTAGACCATGTTGATCTAATCGAACTTGAATAATTTGAAAATGGGTAGATAGAAATGTCTCCACTGCAGGCGCATAAGACCACTGCTCCACAACTATGACCTGACGCTGTTGTTGTTTTGCAAGTACACGTGCTGCTAGAAATATCCCCATTTGGCTGCCACGAACAACACAAATATGATCTAAAGAAGTTTGAATAAATCTTTCCATCAACAGCATATTTAATAAGGCTTGACGTAGTTCAAGACTCCCTTGCGGATCTCCATAGCCCATAATTTGTTGTCGAGTCACTTTAATTAAAGCATGCCGATAAGCGCGAGAAAACAACTCATAAGGAATTAATCGAGTATCAGGAAGTCCATCATTGATAATCTGTATTTGCGAAGTATATGAATCAGTTGTAGCCTGAGAAAATGTCGAAATTGTTGAGTTAGGTTCTATGTGAGTTTTGACATCGGGTAAATGTTCGGAGACAAAAGTCCCCTGTCGTGGCTTAGAGATTAACCAGCCTTGTGCTTCTAAATCTTCATACACTGATTGTACCGTTTTACGGTTAATTCCCAATTCATTTGCTAAGCTACGAGAACCCTGTAAACGTGTACCCTGTTTTAATCGCCCAGACAAAATTTCCTGAATGATTTGATTTCCTAGTTTAAGAAAAATGGTTTTTTCTTCACGCTCACCAAGATGTAGCTTTATTTTCCACGGCTGTTGCATATTCATCTGGACCATATAAGTTTTAAAAACTGGATATTTCAAACCATCCACAGATTTCATATTCTGCCCTTGTCGATATGACAAATCAACAGAATAGGAGGTCTCATGGAAACCGCTCTACTTGATAAACAGCAATTAATGCAAAATGCCCAACAAAGCATGCAACAGCTTTTCCAAGATGAAGGCTATACCGATCAACAGAAACTGGCCTTAACTTGCCGTATTTTATTTGATCATGGGCATGATTCTGGTCTCGCTGGACAAATCACAAGTCGTACTGAAAAAGGTAATACCTTTTTGACTCAACGATTTGGTTTAGGTTTTGATGAAATCACCGCCACAAATCGGCTTTGTTGCACAAAGATTTGAAATACAAAGCCCCCTAATTGAGCCAAATTTAAGGCGTAACTTGGGTAAGTGGTCGACCTAATTCCGTAAATCTGTTGAGGACTGCTACACGTGCATGAATTTCA
>NZ_VPCH01000078.1:0-8495 GCF_013418285.1 Acinetobacter sp. YH12152 | reverse complement strand
AGGTAAGCACAATGCGGTTTGATGTAGCCAAAGGCTCTCACCACCTGAGCCATGGTCGTATCCATACCTGCACGCATGTCCATGGGCTGAGTAGACAACCAGATTTCATCAATGCGGATCATGTTGCCAGTGCCTTGAGTAATTCTGCCAAGGCAGGTATTTCTGATGTCTGCCATTTTAGCTGAATATCATTATTCGTATGAGGCACGGTGATACACAACGTGATCCTCTCATCAATAGGTTGGCTGATTGCAGCAGTGTAAGGCAAAGCAATAAATGCTGGATTCACATGAGTAGGATCCTGCACGGCACCCTCATGATGGCTGAAGATCCTGATCCAACGACTGACAAGGTTGGCATTAATACTATGTTGCAGTGCGACCGAAGCGATCGAGGTATTAGGATTTTTGCAGGCATTGACAATACTGAGTTTGAATTCTTTGCTGTATGTTCTGCGTTTTTTAGCAACAGGAGGTGTTGCTGAATATATATCCATGTTCATGGATTAAGTCCCCACTTGTTTTTAGGTGGGAACTAAATTAAGGCTTATAGGATCGCTTGGTAAGGCTGTGTTAGCCGGATGCTTACGATGGATTTAGAGATCGCTAAATTGAAACGATCTCTATGAATCACACATATTAGTTCCTTTTACATACATTCTTTTGGATTGATTTTGCTGTATGTTGTCTTGCCATTTTTAGCAGTAATATAAACATCACAGCCTTTATAGATACGAGGAATGTCTGGATCACCGTATAGCAGTGTAACTTTGTAAACAACTAAATTATCTTTAAATACTATATCTTCCAAGCTATCATATCCAACAATTGAGTAGGTTTCATCATCTACAGGATCATAATAGGTCTGGTAAATTTCAAATACAGTATCTATAGATGAATCTGTCGCTGCTGCAAATGTTGCTTCCATTGCTTCTTGCTGAGCATCTGCCAATACAACAGGTGTAATCATTATCAAGCAAAGTGATAGTAATAGTTTCTTCATTCGAACTTCCATAGACTATAAATAGAAAAATGATTTATATAAACATAATGTACTGTTTTATAAAATATTAATTAAAATTCATTAATTTGGCACCATCTGAAGTCAATGGAGTCTGGATAGTCAATATCTCCAGTTGGATAGTCATAATTTAGACTTGTTTTACAGTCAATCGTTTGTGTCTCTGGATCATCTATATCTTTTAATCGTAAAGTAATGAAGTAGTTATGAGATGGCCCCTCATCTAAATTATATTTAAAATCATGATAATTAATTACTCTATGACGATATTGCTTACCATCATCAGCTTCTACCCAAAATATATGTCCTTTAATAGTAGACTGAATTACTTTCTTTCCCACATTTATTGTTTGAGGTGAGTCTGAGTTGTTAGCATAAGCTAATGTTGAAGAAAGTAATAATAAGCTTATTAATGTCTTTTTCATTCTATAAGTTGCTGTATTGTTTGTGATAATTCAGTATAACATTCTGTTGTTGAGCCGTTAAATGCTATCTTTGGCTTATAGTGGAATTCTTGCATTTCAGTTTTGAATGCTACTTCCAGATCATAGACTACTTCTGCTGTTCCAGGTAGTTCAAGCAGGATCTCCTGCTTGTATCTTAAGAGAAGATTCTACTTTTAGATCCTTTTATTTTTAGGGGGGATTACCATACCACGTTGTCTTTTTGCTCCAAAATAGCTCTCATCAACTTCAATAGAACCTACAAACTTTGCTCTTAAATCTGTTTGATGATCGTAGATTGCTTCTCTAAAAAGCATGTACCAATAGTTGATGGTATTACGGTTCAAGTTAAGCAATAAGGCTGTTTTAGAAGCAGGAATATCAATGCAAAAGCACTGAATAATTTTTTTAATCTTATAGTGACTTAATTTACTGTTTTCTATCATGATTCTAGACTAACATATCTATTCTGCTAGTCTAGAGCCTCGACAATTATTAAACAGTAATATACAACAAATGGCATGAGGATTTGTCGTATAAACATATAATACACTGATTTTACAAAGTTTTACTCTACATTATCATTAATCAAAACCTTTAAAATAATATAGTTATGAAATCTTTACGCAACAAAGCCAGAAAAACCACATCTATAGATTCCAACATCAATACACGTTATTCACTTACCATGCACAGACTTTAAAATCACTTCCAACCCAACAAGCTTTCTGTTTAGTAGATCGTATTGCATACCCCCAACGAGAGTTATTTGCGCCTTTCAGTGAGCCGCTAACTTCAGCCACACCAGGCTCAACGATATATACACCGATATCCATAATGTTGCGAACAAGAGGTTTATTCTTATTTAAGTTGGTTAGGTAAAATGAACCTCCTTCACTCGGATTAAAACTGCATTTTCCTTTAAATATAGTTTTACCCTGTTCATCAATCTGACATGTTACTATTTTAGGTGCTGCCATTGAATTTGTACTCAGGCTTAATACCCCAAAACTAACAAGTAAAGCTGCTATCGTTTTTTTCATTTTTTAAATCGCTTTATTTCATTTATTGATAATTACAATATTTTTGTTCACCAAATGGTTCATCATCCCCTAAACTGATAGCGGATACCTTTTGGTTTTTTAATTGCTTAGTGTTTACATCTCCACCCCAAGCATTAAAAATTAGATTGATTGAACCTTCGGGACCACTTCTCACCACATAATCAGCAATCATGCCCTCTCCCCACCCTTCATGGTAACAACCATATTTTAATTTTTTCTCAATCGTATTAAGGCTTTCTTTATTTAAGAAAATTTTTACACCATCTGTAGACAAGTAATCCGTAGCAACTTTTCCGCTTAAGGTTGCATTACTTAAACCGTATTGGTCAAAAGTAGCTACTAATCGATTGCCATTTTTCAGTTTCCAAATTGAGAAACCTTGTTCTTTCTGTGGCATACCCAATTTCTTTTTTAGAGTGCTTAAAGAATCTCCTACTGTAACTTTTACTCCATTTGCAAAAATGAAATCCTCTGCAAATACTCCAGTTGTTATTGTAAGTAAACTTACCAATAAAATAGATTTTGATACTTTCATCCGAACCTTCTTTTCTAACTATATTAATTCAATTGTTAAAAGCTTATACTTTTACACTCTGTGTTTTCCTCCAAACAAATACTCGCATATCCCGTATTTGTTGAAGGTTTATACTTCTGTGAAGATTTCGCTACATTAACTTCTGTATTCGTAGGAGTGTTATAACTTTGTTGTAATCCTACAAAAGACAGCAGACCCTCTGCCAATGCTTGTCCTAATTTTTGATACCCTGCTTCTGAAAAATGAACCCCATCTTTTCGACCTAAACCTTGATTAATCCAAGATTTCATCGAGCATTCACCCCCCATGGCTTGTTGCCAATTCCAATACAAAGTATGCTTTTGCTGTGCAACTTGGTACTGCACATTTTGAATCGCAGTTAATTTAATTGGTCTTATCCCACATTGCCCCGTGATATTTTTTAAGCTTTCTGGTGCTGAAACAATCATAATGGCAGTATCAGGACTCGCTAGACGGATCTGATCAACTTTCGACATTAATAAATTTTTATACTTATCAACATCAATATTGTCGTTAAATGCTTCGTTTGTTCCATAAGCAATAATAATCAATTCAGGCGAAATGCTCTTTAAATTTTGCTGCCACTCCTCGTTCCAGCGATTCCAATATGATAATTCTGCTCCATTAATTCCTAATGCTGAAACAACAGCACCCCCACCATTTTGATTTTTTGCCCACCATCCCCCAATTGCTGATTGTTCTGCATTTGAAGAAGTGATGGTAAATGGTAGCTGTGCCACAAACTCGACTGTTTGCCAGGTATTGTTTTTGATTGGGGCTTCAATCTCAAATTGATGACCTTGTGCATCTCGGCCCAAAAACTTACCATCCGTTGCAGCCTGCCTTAAATTTACTTTGATTTTTTGCGAAAGTTCACTTTGTTTTGATTTAATGGTTAAGGTTGCTCCATTAAACTTAGGGGTAGCGATTAAGCCCCCTAAAGTATAATTTTGATCTCGCTGCTGACGGCTAGAGATTGGCTCCCAACCATTGTTATCGTACCCATAACGGACTAAACGCTGCCCAGAAAAATACATAGGCATTCCCCACCCCATTCCACCATTTCCTAGCCAGTTTTGTAATTGAGTCCTTAACGTTCCTGTCATTACATCAGCCGCTGTATGGGAATCACCGAATTGAACAATATGAACAGATTTATTTTTAAAAGCAGATATTAATTGGTCGGTATTAGGATCATTAAAATTGGTCAAATTACTAGCGTAAACTGGCGATCCGATCGTTAAAATACAAAATACACCTAAATAAACTGACTTTTTAATCAACATAGACTTAACCTGTATTTTATTGAGTTTAATGAATAATTTTTAGATGGCTTGAAATAACTTGTGCAATCAGTTTCTGACCATCTGTTGAAAAATGGATTCCATCAGCACTACGCATTTTAATAGAATTTCCATTTTTAGTAACATATTCATTGTAAATATCGTTTTTTCCACCGAGTAATGGTCTGGAATCAATAAAAAATGCCTGATGCTTTTTCACTTCATCACTAATGACTCGATTTAAATATACCATCTGTTGATTCAACGAATCTTTTTTCATGTTTGGTGGACTCAACCACATCACACTAATTCGATTTTCTTTGGCTGTTTGAATAATTTGAGAAATGCGAGAACGATAGACAGTCTCCCATTCAGGCGATTGAAATTTAAGGTAACTTCCACCTTTAGGGTTTGGCATATCCCAAGGATCATTCGCTCCTAAAAACACGACTAAAACTTTAATTTGCTTATTTGCAGAAATGGTATCTTGAATTGTTTTAGGCCAATCGAAGAAGCTAGGGTACGACAAGCCTGTACTCTGTTTACTTAAATTAATGGTTTTAATATCAAATTTTTCTTGCAAATGCTTTTGTACGTGCGGTGCAACTCCCTGCATTAATGAGTCACCGGCAAAGAAAACTTGGTCTGTTTTGGTCAATGTAAATTGGTCAAGTAAAGCTTGATGTGCCTTTGCTTGTTCTTCTTTCACTAATCTAATTTTTTCTTGTTTCTCAAGTTGTAGTAAGTATTGGCGATATTCTGGTGTATAAGCATAATGCTCATTGTATCGACTTATGATGTCTGTATTCAATTGACCAATCATGGCTTTATCCAAACCATGTTTCGTATATAGAAGATTGCCAATCTGCCCACCGAATGTCCATACTTCAAATTTATCTAACTTAGTTAAAGGACTTTCTCTATGGTAAGTCTGCTGAAAATAGGCATTGACTGAATTTTGCATAATCCAAATTGATAAAAATGCAAAAAAAACCAGGGTAACCAGAATAAAAATATAACTCTGAACATGATCATCAGCTGGACTAAATTCCTGAGCATTAATTTCATATTCAAGCTCTAGCAGTTTTGACTCATTAGAAATTTGCATATATAAATCCAGGAATTCCAGAGGGTGCACAAATGATAATAGTGATGAAAATAGCGAAGAGCGGTACTAGCAATGCATATCTTGGGATCTTTCGTTGATATGAACTTAAATTACTTAATGCCCGATAAACAAATGGGTAAATTACCCAGGCTATCGTTAATAAAGTAAGTAAATATAATGGGTTACTAGTCCATTGGACATTAATATGATTACTCAATAAGGCTCTAAATACCTGCAATGCCTCTTCGAAGGTTTTGGCTCTAAAGAAAACAAAGCAAAAACTAACAAAGGTGATTGTTAAAAATATGCTAGTGGTTTTACCTATCCAACTTGATTTTGCAAAAGCATCACGTGCATGTTTTATGTCTACTTTAAAGACCTTTTGATAGACTTTATCTGAGATATTAAGCAGTACTAATGCTAAGCCGTGTAACAATCCCCAGATAAAAAAATTCCATCCTGAACCATGCCAGATACCTGATAACACCATTGCAATCACTAGATTTAATTGGGTTAGTGTAAAACCACCCCGGCTTCCCCCTAGCGGGATATAAATATAGTCTCGGATCCAGGTAGACAAACTGATATGCCATTTATCCCAAAAATCACGAATGTTGTGGGCAAGTAATGGAGCTCTAAAGTTTACAGGTAATCTAAAACCCAACAGCAGGCCAAAAGCGATCATCATTTCACTGTAGCCGGAGAAATCAAGAAATAGCTGCAAGGTATAACCATAAATCGCAGCTAATATTTCTAAACTATGATATTGCATTGGATTAGCGAATACGGGATTTACCCATTGATCCGCAATCCAACCCGCAATCCACCATTTTTTTATTAACGCTAAAACCAGAAGTATTAAAGCCAAGCTCGGTAATAAAATTTTACGGGGCTGATTCGTCGTTATCTGTGTACTCATTCCACAAGACTGGCCACTAATATCAGTCAGCCCCTTTGCATTCTGAGCACGAGCGATAGGGCCGGCAGTTATAGTTACAAAGAATGAAAAATGCATTAAAAGTTGAATTAAATTAAATCTAGGACAATCTATTTCATTCCTATAACGACTAACCAAATAACTAATCGCTTGGAATGAGTAATAGGAAATGCCTAAAGGTAAAATTAAATTTGCTGCCAATCCGGAATTATCTAAATTAAATTTATCTAAAAATTCAGAAACTATAGGTTTAAAAAAATCATAATATTTAAAGATACTTAGCTGAATTAATGTTATTACAATTCCAGAAATTAATAATTTTTTCTTAATTAAAACATATCGATCCATTAATATAGATATTAAATAAACTATCAGACTAAAGACAAGTAAAATGATGATAGCTAACCCACCAGCCATCAAAAAAACCAGCAAATAACTTGTAATAACGAGAATCAGATTCTGAATCTGAGGCTTATTCCTAAATACCCAATAAATTGCAAAAAATAGAATAAACGACAATGCGAATTCTATAGATAAAAAAGAAAACATTTTTTTATTCAGTTACAAAAAATTACCCAAATATAACATTATTTTTAAAAAAATATTTATTAGATTTATTAATAAATTTATTACATTACTTAAGATAAACTCATTAAATAACCCGAATCCTGTTTAAGCCATTGATCCCATAATTTGAATTTTTGGCTTATTTTGATGGGTAAGTTGATATGCGCATAACGATGCATAGATTCCACTGAGAAATCCAGAAATACTACGTGATTTGCTTGTAACCAGATTGTATTGACCTTTCAATAAGCTGAATAAGGTTTCTATTTTATTGCGCTGTTTCAAGTGATATCCATCAGATTCAGAAAGCTGTATAGACTGCATGTTCTTTCGATGATAGGTAATTAAATCAATACCTTGATCTTTTAATCTATGCTTCGTTTCCTGACTGATATAGCCACGATCTCCATACAGCTTTGCTTCCATACCTTTAACCAATTCCTCAACCATTTTGATGTCGGCTATATGTCCATTGGATAAAGCAGAGCAAGCTATTTCTCCAAATTGATTCATCACAATATGTAATTTACAGCCATAAAACCATCCCATTGAGCTTTTACCACGAGATGCGATTTTTGCTAATGATTTATGACGCTGGATGCGTTGATTTTTACAAACTGGCAGAGTCGTTGAATCAATCCATAAATATTGACTCTGTTGACCTTTCGTCAAAGCTACATGTAAAGCATGTAGCGCCAATTGATGCATATTGATCAGGTGGATCATCCTTTGGTAACAGGGTAAGCTTTTAAATAAATGTCTTTTATCCTGTTTCAACCATGAGAAGAATGCTTTGAAATTATTGAAATGAGAGCATTTATACCAAACAGCGATAAAGATGATTTCTGAAATAGTTAATTGTGCAGCTCGGATTCTTGAGTAGCGACAGCTTTGCTTGAGGAATTTCCAATAAGTTGCTTCAAATTTAATAAAGAAATCATCAATTACACAGAATAATTGGGTACTATTAAACATCAGGACTAGAGTTGTGAGTTTTGTGTGGTAACTCAACTGATGGCTCTAGTCCGCTTATTTTTCAAGTCAATTTCTTATCCGAGATTCGGGTTAAATAACATAATGAATGGCACTGAACTATATAATTTTTTTAGCCCATAAAGGCTTTGTTGCACAAACCTATCTGTAAAGGGTTTTTCAGCGATATAATTTTCAAATGAAGAAGCCTACACACAAAATCTACCGCACAACCAATTGGCCCGCATATAACCGAGCACTCATGAGTCGCGGAAATATTGCCATTTGGTTTGATCCTGCTACGCAATGGTATGCGCCATCAAAAGGCAAACAAGGGCGAAATCAAACCTACTCCGACGCAGCCATCCAATGCTGCTTAATGATTAAATCCTTATTCCGTCTGTCTTTACGTATGGTCACTGGCTTTGTGCAAAGTCTGATTAAACTTTGCGGATTAAATTGGATAGCTCCAGATTACACCACGCTTTGTAGAAGACAAAAGCATATTGATATTGTAATCAGCTACCAAAAAAGTAGCGATGGGC
>NZ_VPCH01000077.1:0-8566 GCF_013418285.1 Acinetobacter sp. YH12152 | reverse complement strand
TGTTCAAATGGCTATTCTACGTTTGATTGGTTTTGGAAAAAAAGAAGAATTTAAGAAAGTGCTAGCAATTTTAAGAAAGAAAAAGCCTGATAGGACAAGGATCCTATGAAATTTGTCGTGTACAGAGGCATTTTTTATAAATTTTTAGCAAATAGTCGATATTTAATTAAGTAAATTTCTTATATCTAGCAAATCTTTTTCAGCGCTTTTAAATCTAATAAAAGTAGCTTTGATTATTTATTGATCATTAGTCTACTTTTCTTCCTCAAAGCACATCATTTTTTTCTGTCATCACACCTATTCAAGCTTTATAGACATTTTTTTGCGTGCATTTTTATATTTCCAAGCATTTTTTAACGTTCAAATGCTAAATGTTGCATGACTTCCAAGATGACTTGTTGCTTTCCACGGAAATCCTCGGCAGAAAATAGCAGCTTGGCACGTCGAGGGAGTTGTTCTCGTACCAATGCAAATAGTTGGTACTGTGCTGCGATATCCAAATCATGTAATTGTTGCTGCGCCTCACAAAATAATGCTCGCTTATACTGTGTGGTTTGGTGATCAAATAAATATCTCAAGATTCGATCAATCTGTTCATCATGATTATCGGTATTGTAATACGCCATGTTGTTGCTCTTTTTTGATTTTTGACCATTGTTCCATAAGGCCTGTTTTTGCAAAAATCATTTTAATTACATGCTTAGTCATTTTTGCTGATAAAAATACAGCCTATTTTATTTGAATAATCACTATTAACGATCACAGTCATAAAAAGCCACTATTTTTGGGCTTTAGACGCATAGAGCGCAGGCTGCGTTTTACGTACACTCTTTTTATTTTTTAGGTGCAGGATGCCAACACAGTTTTTTCCACGCTTATTCTTACTATTAGGCGGATTAGGATTTTTGGCTTTTGGTGTCGTACTCTCTATACATTCAAATTTAGGGACATCCCCTATTTCCTCGGTGCCCTATAGCTTTAGCTATATCTTTCCTCTCACCGTCGGCACATTAACAGTATTAATGCATATCGTCATGATCCTGCTGCAAATGCTGATCTTAAAATCACGCTTTCAATGGATACAGTGGCTGCAATTACCCGTGGGAATTTTGTTTGGTGCATTTATTGACGGTTTAATGTGGCTGACCCAAGGCTGGAGCATAGAAAGTTACCCACTTCAACTCCTAGCTTGCTTGGCAAGTTGCCTGATTACTGCTTTAGGTGTGAGCTTAGTGGTCAAAGCCAGTCTAGTCCTCTTGGCCGCAGAAGGTCTCTATCAAGCCATTGCTGTTCGTTATCGCCTTGATTTTGGCAACTGTAAAACCTATGGCGACATCCTCTTGGTCAGTATTGCGGTTATCAGCAGTTGGCTGGTCTTACATCAAGTCATCGGAGTCCGTGAAGGCACCATTATTACCGCACTTTTAGTGGGAACATTAGTTAAGCGGATCTTACCTAAATTAAGCTTCATTCAATTTGGCCCTAAGCCCTAAAATAAAACTCAATGAACATTTATCTGAGTAAAGACATTTTAAAGCTCGATTGAATCGGGCTTTTTTCTGGAGCGATTAAAGTCTTTAATACAGAAATAAATGTGATTTTTGAAAGGAATAACTCAATTTTACAAATAAAAAAGGGAAAGATCTCTCCCAAAATCTTTCCCTTAGAATTGAATCTTTAGTCGATCCATCGTGTAGTTATTATAGTTATTTGTTAACTCACTAAAAAAAAGAGTCCCTTGGGGAAGAGACTTATAAAAAGTGGAGTTATCGTTATGTACCCTCTAGATGGTATATATCTCTCTAGATGAATAAATCTTATACATAAAATTCAAGAAATGCAACACATTTGGCAAAATTTAAGTGTTGTTTTTATAAGGTTTTTTTTGAATTTGCTTATTTATATTATTAATATATTAATTGGTAAAAAAAAGCAGGCCGAAGCCTGCTTTTAATTCAATAACTTAACTAAAAATTCAAGAATTTATTAGTCGGTAAAAGTTACTTTTGCGATCGCTTTTTTGCTCGCTTGGATGATCAAAGTTTTGTTTTCTGACACAGCATAACCTGCATCAACCACTTCCCAATCCACTTTCACCGCGCCACGACCAATTGCATCTTTTGCTTGAGCAGCATTTTTAGTCAAACCCGCTTCACGCAAAATAGAAGTAATGAAAATCTCACCACCAAATGCGCCACGAGAAATAGTCACTTCTGGTGTACCTTCTGGAAGTTCACCTTCAGTAATCAAGTTGCCTGCACCTTTGTGCGCATTTGCCGCAGCTTCTGCGCCATGGAAACGCTCAACCAATTCAAGTGCAAGAATTTTCTTCACTTCTTGTGGGTTACGACCTTCAGCCACTTCTTTGAGCAACTGTTGAATTTCTTCAATCGATTTAAAGCTCAACAAGTCAAAGTAACGTTCGATCAAATCATCTGGCATTGAAAGCACTTTTTGGTACATCGCACCCGGTGCATCAAATACAGCAATATAGTTACCCAAAGATTTAGACATTTTATTTACGCCGTCTAAACCTTCAAGAATTGGCACAGTAATGCACACTTGAGATTCTTGGTCATAACGGCTTTGTAATGTACGACCCATCAGCAAGTTAAAGGTTTGGTCTGTACCACCTAACTCTACATCCGCTTCTAGTGCAACTGAGTCATAACCTTGTACCAATGGATATAAAAATTCGTGAATCGCAATCGGTTGATGGCTGTTATAACGTTTAGTGAAGTCATCACGTTCCAACATACGTGCCACAGTTTGCTGTGAAGCTAACTGAATCAAGTCAGCAGCAGTTTTTTGACCAAACCACTCTGAGTTAAACACAACTTTAGTTTTCGCTGGATCAAGAATCTTAAATACTTGTTCTTGATAAGTTTTAGCATTTTCTAAAACTTTTTCACGAGACAACGGCGGACGCGTAGCGCTCTTACCCGTTGGGTCACCGATCATGGCTGTATAGTCACCAATCAGGAAGTAAACTTCATGACCTAAATCTTGGAAAACTTTTAATTTATTAATCAGAACCGTATGACCTAAATGTAAATCAGGTGCAGTCGGGTCAAAACCCGCTTTAATTTTTAATGGGCGATTCTGCTTTAATTTCTTAAGAAGATCTTCTTCAGAAATAATCTCATGTGTGCCTCGTTGGATGAGGGCAAGTTGTTCTTCAGCCGGCAGGAAATTTGACATCACAAAATCCAAATAGATCAGTTATACAATTTGTGCGATATACTAACACTTTTTCAGCACATTGCAGGCTTAAGAATCATCATGACAGCGATCTACATTGGGGTAATGACCGGCACAAGCATGGATGGTGTCGATATTGTTGCTGCTTCTTTTGATCCTTTAGAGATTCATGCGACACTCACACTTCCCTTTGACCTAGACCTTCGTGATGAACTGATGGCCCTCACCTTGCCTGATGATAACGAAATTGATCGTATGGGTAAGGCAGACGTTGCTTTAGCTCAAATGATCGGTCATGGCATTAATGAATTGATCGAGAAGAATCAGCTAGATCGTAGTCAAATCAAGGCGATTGGCTCACATGGACAAACCATCCGCCACCGTCCTGAACATGGTTTTACCCTGCAAATTGGCGACCCCAATATTATTACCGAACTCACTAAAATCCCTGTGATTTCAGACTTTCGCCGCCGCGATATGGCTGCGGGTGGTCAAGGCGCACCTTTAGTTCCTGCGTTCCATCAAGCGCTTTTCCAACATGACACCATTCACCGTGTGATTTTAAATTTGGGTGGCATTGCCAATGTCAGCATGTTACCTGCGGGTAAACCTGAAGATGTCTATGGCTTTGATACAGGCCCTGCCAACATTTTAATGGATGCTTGGTGCGAACGTTATACTGGTCAGCCGTATGATGAAAATGGCAACTGGGCGGCTTATGGTCAGCCTATTCGCAGCCTGCTCGACCGCTTACAAGCGCATGAGTTTTTCTCTAAGGAACCGCCAAAAAGTACAGGTCGTGAAGACTTCAATCTAGAATGGTTAGATGAACAGATTCTCGATTGGCGTGGAGATCTCGAATATGACGAACTCGAAGATACGCCAGAAAACATTCAAGCAACCTTAATGAAACTCACCACACGTGCCATTAAAAAAGCCATTTACCGTTCTGATATGGATACCGGTGAAGTCTATGTCTGTGGTGGTGGTGCATATAATTCACACCTTTTAGAACAACTGCGCTGGCGTCTACGTAAACATGAATGGACGGTGCAAAGTACCGCAGATTTAGGCTTAAGCCCAACATGGGTGGAAGCGACGGCCTTTGCTTGGTTGGCGATGCGCTTTGTCAATCAGCTTAGTGCAAATTTACCAAGTGTGACGGGTGCTGCTGGCTATCGTATCTTAGGTACAATCACTGCGGTTTAAGAGTCAAAAACATATAAAAAAGGTCTGCAATTGCAGACCTTTTTTATATAGACAAGCTTTTATATAGATTAACTACTATATAAAAGCATAGCTAAAACTTAATTCATCATTGCCTTGGCATGTTCATTACGGAAAGCCTGTAAAATCTGCTGTCCCGCCCGACCTGTTGGGCTTAAACCCAGTCGATTTTGCTCTTGTCGAATGGCTTGACGGGTTTTATCTCCAATTAATCCATCCACTTTACCAATGTCATAGCCACGGTTAAGTAAAAATTGTTGAATCTCACGTCGTTCCGCACGTGAAGTCCCAGAATCATCGGTTGGCCATGTCGTACTAAAGCCGCCCTTGCCTTGCAAGCGATCGGATAAATGCGCAATCGCTAATGCATAACTCTCTGCCGCATTGTAGCTGTAGATTGCATCGAAATTTTTAAACACCAAGAATACAGGCCCACTTGCCCCAGCCGGTGCCATTAATCCAGCTTTGCTCGATCCAGAAAGGTTACCTTGTATTAAAGACGTACCGTCCGCACGCTGTAAACCACGATTCATCCAGCTATCTAATGATTTTTTATTACGACGGCTTTCACCACTGATCGACATTCCTTCGGGAATTTTTACTTCAAAACCCCACGGTTGGCCAGTTTGCCAACCACGCTTTTTCAGGAAGTTGGCTGTAGATGCGAAAGCATCCGTGGTGCTCGATACCAAATCACGGCGGCCATCACCATCAAAATCGACGGCCAACTCTTCATAGGTGCTCGGCATAAATTGGGTATGACCAAATGCACCTGCCCACGAACCTTTCAATTGTGATTCATTTAAATCACCACGCTGCAAAATCCGCATGGCTGCAAAAAACTCACCACGGAAATAGCCTTGGCGGCGCCCTTCACAACTCAAAGTGCCCAATGACTGCAATAAAGGATAGCTACCCGCAATATCACCAAAATTACTCTCTACACCCCAAACCGCAACCACGGTTTCAGCAGGCACACCATAAGCCGCCGCGACACGGTTTAATACATCACGATGCTGCGCCAACTTCTGCCGACCTAGTTGTACACGCTCTTCATCCACCAGACCTGACAAATAGTCCCAAATCGGTGTTGAAAACTCAGGCTGATAGTTGAGCTTTTCAATCACAGAATAATCAGGTGTTAAATTTTGCGTATAGCGATCATAAGTTGACGCACTCACACCAGCATTAATCGCTTGCGAGCGCAAATTGGCTAAACAACCTTGAAAGTTATTTTGTGATGAAATGCTGCTTGTTGCAGGCATGCTCGACGAATTGACAGACTGACCATTAATAATCAACTCGGCATTTGCCTGAGTTATTGCCAATAAAGCAGTCCCGAAAACAAATCCTAAGTGATGCTTCATACCCTTGATCTTTTTTTGAACTTAAATTGTTGCTTTAACAATAGCATCTCAAAGCAAAAGTTAAAGGTTCAAAACGTAAATTTAAATTCATAATCTCTACTTATTTAAATTCATTTTTGAAATTTGAATTCAAAAGCAGTTATCCACAAACCAGTTTTAAATTCACTACAAACCAAACAGCGGTTTAAATTTAAATTTAAAACTTTTAAATTTAAAAATAAATCGCATGTAGAAAAAGTTATCCACAAATTCAAAATAGCGTAACAATTCATCTTTATTGTTAATAATCAAAATATTATAGCTTTTAAAAGCACTTTCTACAGATCCAATAATTCTGATCAAATTTTAAATTCAAATTTTTAAATTTAAACACAGCGAAATGAATTCATTTTTTGAAATTTAAATTCATAAACTTTGAATTCATTGTTTTTGGCATAGGATTTTTTGAATTCAAATTCATAGTTTAAATTTAAAAACACAGTTTGAATTCAAAACGCATTAGTTATTTTTGATTTTGATTCACATACATCGCAGACTATTGATACACAAAAAACCATACGAAGATTAGCGCAGAATATTTATAAACGAACGAACACTTTATGATCCATAGTTTCTTATCGTTTCAGCGATAAACGGTGTGATTTTGCAAAGAGGCGCAATGATGCCCGAACTACAGCAATAAAAAAAGCGGCCATATGCATGACCGCTTTTTTATCATTCAAACACAGGTTTAAATGGTCATATCTTCGCTAAGTGCCAGTGGATTCGGCAAAATTTTCGCCAAAGCACGACATAAAGCTGTTAATTCTGCAGTATCGTTCGGCATTAATGTGATGTGACCGATTTTGCGACCTTCACGCTCTGTTTTGTTATACAGATGCAAATGTGCGCCATTCAGTGCCAATACATCTTCAGACTTCGGATGTTGGCCAATGATGTTTACCATGACCGTTGGACGAACAACTTCAGTTGAACCCAAAGGTAGACCTGCTACAGCACGAATGTGGTTTTCAAATTGTGAACACACTGCGCCTTCAATCGACCAATGCCCCGAGTTATGCACACGTGGCGCCATCTCATTGGCATATAAGCCTTTATCCGTCACAAAAAGCTCTAGCGTCAAAACACCGACATAATTCAAATGATTGAGCAGGCGAGTAATGTAATCTTGCGCAACTGGTTGTAAGTCTGCACTGTTTGGTGCAGGCACAATCGAATGCGACAAAATGCCGTTGTGGTGGTGGTTTTCCGCCAATGGCCATGTTTTCACATCACCATCTTGACCACGCACCGCAATGATTGAGACTTCACGTGAGAAGGTTACAAAGCTTTCCGCGATCAATTCACCTGCAGGGCCTAGTTCAGCCCATGCTTGATCCATTTGCTCAGCGCTACGTAGCACAAATTGACCTTTACCGTCATAACCGCCACGCGATGTTTTCAGCACGATCGGTAAGCCCAGCTCCGCAACAGCAGTTTCTAAGCTCTCTAAAGACGTTACGGCCTTATACGGTGCAACGGGAATGGCCAACTCATCAAACAAGGCTTTTTCAGACAAACGATGCTGTGCAACCGCTAAAGCTTGACGCGGCGGGTGCAGTGCTTTGTTCTTGGTCAGCACATCAACATCTGCCAGCGGAGTATTTTCAAACTCTAAGCTGAAAACATCTGCGCTCTGAATGAAATCTTGCAAACCATTTTCAGCTTGAGTCGAAATCACTGGACCCAGCGCTGCAGAAGGGCAGTCGGTACTCGCTTCAAAGAAGGTGCATTGAATGTTTAAAGGCAATGCCGCTTGCGCCATCATGCGACCAAGCTGGCCACCACCAAAAATACCAATGGTTTTATCCATGAGAAATGCCCCTTAATTAAGCTTGACCCGGAATATTTTTACTCGCCACTTTATCGGTTTGCGCAGCACGGAAATCTGCAACATTTTTTGCGATTTCAGGCCGTGTTAAACCTAAAATTTGTGCAGCCATGATCGCCGCATTGGTTGCACCCGCTGGGCCAATGGCCAAAGTACCGACAGCAATCCCTGCAGGCATTTGTACAATTGAAAGCAGTGAATCAACACCATTTAGAATCGATGATTTTACCGGTACGCCGAGTACAGGCAAATCAGTCTTGGCTGCACACATGCCTGGCAAATGTGCTGCGCCGCCAGCACCGGCAATAATTACTTGAATACCACGATCACGTGCGGTTTCGGCATATTCGAATAATCGATCTGGAGTTCGGTGTGCAGATACTACTTCCGCTTCAAATGAGACGCCAAGCTGTTTGAGCATATTGGCAGTGTTTTCTAGCGTTGCCCAATCCGATTGAGAACCCATGATAATTCCAACGAGAGGAGTGTCTTGTGAAGCGGCCGCATTCATTGCAATGTTTCCAGAGATTAAAGTAAGAGAGAGTAAATCTCGACTAGAGCCAAGCTTTAATAAGAGCCCCGTATTATAGACTGAAAATTCATCTCATTGACATCCTCACCCCCTTAAAAAAGGGTGATTCCTACAGCTAGACGCTTATGCCCATATTTGCAATCTTGGCGTGTAATGCACGAACACGCTTCTTATTCCTGGCTCTCTGAGCAATACCTAATTTCTGCTCATATTTTCGATAGAATTTTGGATTTGAAATTACAGTGCCATCAGAACAGGTGGCAATATCTTTTAAGCCTAGATCAATACCAATCGCTTTGGTTGCTGTCGATTTATCTTGCTTAGGCGATTCAACAACAAGACATACATACCAACGCCCACGGCTATCCT
>NZ_VPCH01000076.1:0-8619 GCF_013418285.1 Acinetobacter sp. YH12152 | reverse complement strand
TACAATTAATGCAAGCATAATCAGTGTAAAACATTTTGCATGTGACTTGTTCCACTTTAGATATTTGTTTAAGATGAGATGTAACTCATTGAAATGTGTCATCATATTCGTCGTCAGAAAACAAGTACTATGCCATTATTTCAATAAGTTATCTTTTTTGTCGTGTACAAAGAACAGTAAGAGAAAATAATTTAATAAAAATGGTGTGCTTTTTTAATTTGGTGTGTTGTAACTAAATTTTCATATATATTTAACTAGACATTAATTATTCAATTCAAAAACTTTTCTTAAATCTGGCTTGGAGAATGGAATTGCTTGTTACCCGTTATAAGCCTTGGATCATGATCATACTACTGGTTTTGCTCGTCAGTTTTGCTATATATCGCTGGTGGCAAGGACCATTGTTACCTAGTTATGAAGTCGTATCTAGTCCATTGATTCAGACAGTTGTTGCTTCAGGACGGGTAGAGAAAGTATCTCGGACTCAGATTGGTAGTGAAATTACAGGGGTTGTTCTTGAGCGCTTGGTTCAAGAGGGAGATCGGGTCTCTCGAGGGGATGTTCTTTTAGTACTGAAACCTGATGAAATTTCAGCGCAGGTGCGGCAGGCAGAAGCTGAATTAAAGGAACTCGCAACCACTAGACGTCCGCAAGCAGAATTCGATTTAGCGAATGCCAAAGTGAAATTAGAACAGGCTCAAAGAGAGGCGGTACGCAGACGAAATACCGAATTAGGAATATTATCAGCAGAGGAAAGGGAGAAATCGATAGAGGCAGAAAAACTCGCCCGTAATAATTTGGAATCAGCTCGATTAAAAGTTGCTTCACTTGCCCCAAATAAAGTTGAAGAGACAAAATTACGCGAACGACTCGCTGCACTTCAAGCGCAACTTGCCAAGACCAAAATTCGTGCAGAAGTTTCGGGTATTATTTTAACGCGTAATGTTGAGCCAGGGGATCTGGTACAACCGAGTCAGACTCTCTTCACTATTGCACTGGATGGTGCGACTGAAATACGAGTGCCATTTGATGAACGAAATTTACCACTGTTGGCTTTACAACAAAAAGCCGCAGTGATTGCAGATGCCTATCCAAATCAATCTTTTCCTGCCCATATTAATTTTATTGCTCCAAGTATTGATGCTCAACGTGGCACAGTAGACGTCCGATTAACAGTTGATCCAGTCCCAGGTTTTCTGCGTCAAGACATGACGGTATCGGTAAATGTTGAAACCAACAAGCGCGAGCGAACCTTGGTCATTCCAAATGATGCTTTAAGCAGTATAAGTGGCAACAAGGCTATGGTCATTTTAGTAAGAGATAGAAAAATTCAACGTCATCCTATCACACTGGGTTTACGTGGTTTGGTTATGTCTGAAGTTGTAGCTGGATTGAAAGAAGGTGATCACGTCCTTACCGATGCAGAATCAGTGCTTAAAGATGGAACTCGTGTCCGAATAGAGAAAACTAAACCTGTTTTCCAGAGTCAAACGGATCAGAAAAATAGCAAAAATGAATTACCGGTGAAATTCGATTGAAAAACTTTTTTAGGCGACTTTGGACCGAGTGGACCATCGCAATCAGTTTTTTGCGAGAGGGTCGCACACAGTCGATGATGATTACCATTGGCGTCGCGGTGGGGGTAGCCGTCATTGTGTTCATTAGCGCCTTAATTCAGGGTTTACAATCGAATATTGTAGAAAGAACTTTAGGGACACAGGCGCATATTCGTTTGCTCTCACCAGATGAGGTGAATCGTATTGTGCCACCAGCAGCAGGAACACTTCAGTTGTTACAAGAAGATAAGCGTGCACAACGCTTACGTTCTATTAATAATTGGCAGCAGATTACTGGGACTTTAGATCATTTACCGGTGTTGACTGCGGTTTCTCCTGTGGTCTCAGGTCCTGCATTTGTACAGCGCGGAGATGCGATTCAATCTATTGCATTGGTTGGTATCAACCTTGAACGTTATCAACAGATTATTCCGTTGAAGCAATATATGGTGAGTGGTGAATTACAGGTCAGTGCGGATAATGTATTAATTGGGCGTCAATTAGCCAAAGATTTGGGTGTGCAAGTTGGGAGCAAATTAAGATTAGATACCGGGCAACAGAAAAATGCAGTTGTGAACATCTCTGGAATATTTGAATTGGGTGTGCGTGAATTGGATGCGCGCTATGTCTATCTGGATTTGAAACAGGCGCAATCTTTACTTAATTTGCCGGGTGGGGTCACCGTGATTGATCTGACGATCCAAGATATTTTTCAGGCGGATCAAGTTGCCTCACAAGTTGGACGCCTAACTGGCTTAAAAGCAGAAAGCTGGATTGAAACCAATGCTCAATTAATGAATGCGATTACCGCTCAAAGTCTTTCTACAAACATGATTATTGTTTTTGTGGGGATTTCAGTCGCTTTTGGCATTGCCAGTGTGATGTCGGTGAGTGTGGTGCAACGGACTCGGGAAATCGGTATTTTACGTGCGACGGGGGCGACACAAGCACAAATTTTAAGAGTTTTCTTGTTTCAGGGAGCAATTTTTGGTCTGCTTGGTTCGATGCTTGGTAGTGTAGTCAGTTATGGTTTGATCTGGGGATTTAATCAGTTTGGTCCCGGCTTGTTTTATATTTCGATTTCAATCAAGCTTATCTTGTCGGCATTATTCTTGGCGACAGTGACAGGTATTTTGGCTGCTGCAATACCATCCCGTCGGGCTGCTGCACTTGATCCTGTGGAGGCAATTCGTCATGTTTGATCCATCTCAGGAAGTACTGCGTTTAGAAGCATTGCGAAAGTCTTACAATGTTGGGCAGCCTAATGAAGTGGAGGTATTACATGGAATTGACCTGTGTATTCAACGGAATGACTTTGCTGCATTAATTGGTCCTTCTGGTTCAGGCAAAAGTACTTTACTGAATATTCTCGGCTTATTAGATCAGCCTAGTCGTGGTGAGTTGTACTTGTTGGGGCAGGCTACAAGCCGTATGGATGATACGGCTCGGACAGCATTACGAGGCAATAGTATAGGTTTTGTGTTTCAGTTCCATCATCTTATACAGGCTTTTACTGCCTTACATAATGTACTCATGCCATTAATGCTGAAGCAAGGTAAGCCAGATCAATCTGCGTTGCAATATGCCCATGAATTATTGGCCGCTGTAGGGTTAGATAAGTTCGCTGACCGTAAACCCAATGAGCTTTCTGGAGGGCAGCAGCAACGCGTAGCGATTGCACGTTCACTGATTACTCAGCCTGCACTATTGTTGGCCGATGAACCGACAGGTAATCTGGATACTCAAACTGCTGCGGAAATGTTTGAATTATTTCGTAAAGTACATCGCGAACATGACTGTGCAGTCTTATTGGTGACTCATGATCCTAGATTATCGGCGACCTGTGATCGAACCATTAATTTGGTGGATGGGAGAATTCAGAGTGATTCCAAACACGAGATGGAATAAGCCGGAATGTAGATCACTCTTCTGGTAAAAGCAGTTCGAAACATTGAGTAGACATCAAAATTCTAGCACGATATAAGAACAAACTTGTAAATCGATAAATTATAACCCTGTGTAATTTGAATAAAATATTTTTCAGATTTAGTTCACTAAATCTAATCTAGAGAAAAAATGAGTACAAGATTTTTCAATATTAAGAGTATTAAAAAAAACAAAGGTTTACTGCTTCTGATCATTTCTTTTTGGCTGTACTAAGCGGATTAATTCGCACAATACAGCTCGTACAGCTTTTGCATCAAACTTAAGACCTTGGGATCACTCAGACGATAGAAAATCTGTTTACCCTCACGTCGTGTGCTGACCATGTCAGCCTTACGTAGGACAGTCAGTTGTTGTGAAAGTGTAGGTTGATGAATGTCAGTGGATTCTTCAATTTCCTGAACATTCATTTCCCCATCCACCAGGACACATAAGATTTTCAGGCGATCAGGATTGGCCAAAACTTTCAGGCATTGGCTGACGAAATCGACTTGAGAAAAATCAATTTTGGCATTTTCAGCAATCATATCCATAAATGTCCTCACAACTTTTGATGTAGCCCGTGCAGTTTACATAATTTACCATAAAACTGCTTGATTAATATTTTTTATTATATAATATAAAAAAATATATTGTATAGAGATTGATTCATCATGCATGACTTCCTCATCGCATTTATTGGCGGCTTAATGCTCGGGCTTTCCGTGGTTGGCTATCTTTACGTCAATGGCCGTATTGCAGGAATCAGTGGTTTGATTGGGCAAGTATTAAACTCAAAATCCATGTTTAAAACACCTGCAATCTGGTTTTTATCAGGCTTGATTCTCACACCGTTTATTTATGGTCTATTTGTACAACCTGAAATCGAATTGAATGCCAGCCCACTGATGATGATTGTGGCAGGTCTACTGGTGGGTTTTGGGACACGTCTGGGTTCGGGTTGTACTAGTGGTCATGGAATTTGTGGCATCAGTCGCCTGTCTAAGCGTTCTATAATCGCGACCATGACTTTTATGTTTACAGGTTTTGTCACCGTTTATACTATCCGTCATATCACAGGAGCATTCTAAAATGAAAAATGTGTTTGCCTTTTTATTTGGTGCACTGTTCTCTGTGGGGCTGATGGTATCAGGCATGTCTAATCCGGAAAAAGTACTCGACTTTCTGGATCTGTTTGGTAATTGGGATGCCAGCCTGGCCTTTGTGATGATGGGCGCGATTGCGGTGGCCTTTATTCCTTTCCAGAAAGCAGTACGTGCAGCACAACCAAAAACGGTCTTCAATGAATCTATTGATTTACCCATAAATAATCAGATAGACAAGAAATTGATGACGGGTGCGGTTTTATTTGGTGCAGGTTGGGGTATTGCCGGCATCTGTCCGGCACCAAGTTTCACCTTGATCGGTTTGGGCCACTATCAAGTGCTCTATTTTATTGTAGCAATGCTGCTGGGTGTATGGATTCACCGTAAATGGTCAGGAGCTTAACGATGTCAAACTTACCTATAGTAAAAGATTTTTTTCACGAAGATACCAATACCTTCAGTTATGTTGTACGTGATCCGGCGACCAAAGCCTGCGCCATTATTGATAGCGTTCTGGATTATGATCCGGCATCAGCAAGTACATCCACTATTCATGCCGATAAAATTATTGCCTATATTAAAGAGCAGGGTTTAACGGTTGAGTGGATTCTCGAAACCCATGTACATGCTGATCATCTGACTGCTGCACAATATCTCAAAGCTGAGTTAGGTGGCAAGATTGCTATGAGCCAGAAAATTGGCATTGTACAGGAAACCTTTGGTGCGATTTATCATCTGGATATTAAACAATGGAATGCCCAGCAGCTCTTTGATTATTTATTTGAAGATCATGAGTCGTTCCAAATCGGAACATTGAAAGCCTATAACATTCCAACACCGGGACATACGCCTGCTTGCCTGAGTTATGTCATGGGTGATGCCGTGTTTGTGGGTGATACCTTATTCATGCCAGATTATGGAACAGCGCGCTGTGATTTCCCGAAGGGAAGCGCATCAATCCTTTTTGATTCAATACAAAGTTTGTATCAACTGCCTGAGAAAACACGTGTATTTCTCTGCCATGATTATTTGCCAGAAAAGCGCGATACCTATATGTGTGAAACGGATATTCAGACTCAAAAAAATCAGAATATCCATATTCACGACGGCACGACCAAAGATGATTTTGTTGAAATGCGTAATAAGCGCGATGCGGGTTTAAGTATGCCCAAACTGATTTTACCTTCGATACAGATCAATATGAAAGCAGGACAATTCCCTGAACCCGAAGAGAATGGTGTTTCTTATTTAAAACTTCCACTGAATTACTTCAAATAGGCAAATTTTAAGATTAAACAACAAGTTTTGTTTAATTGGTTTGGTAATAGAGGGGGGGGCAGTAGCGATGTGGATGCTAATACTTGAAGGACTGGCCATCGGTGGTTTGCTTGGGTTAACCGGTGCTGGTGGTGGCATTCTGGCCGTACCCGCACTGATGGCAAGTCAAGGATGGACGGTCGCACAAGCTGCACCTGTTGGCTTGCTTGCAGTCACTTTATCTGCCTTGGTTGGAACATTTGAAGGCTTATTTAAGAAGATAGTACGCTATCGGGCTGCGCTTTGGATTGCACTGATTAGCATTCCTTCAGCACGTTATGGTGTGCATCTGGGAGGAATAATTTCTCCTGTATGGCTTACCTTAGCATTCAGTTTAGTCATGCTCGTGGTTGCTTACCGGATTTTTTTTAAAAAAGTGAATGACCATACAGGTGTGCTGTGTAAAGTTAACCAAACAACTGGTCGTCTGATTTGGAACATGAAAACTGCATTGTCTCTCGGTGCCATTGGTGTCGTGGCAGGTTTATTGACTGGTTTGCTTGGGGTAGGTGGGGGATTCGTGATTGTTCCAGTACTGAGTAAAGTAACTGATCTTGATATGCGCAGTATTGTTGCGACCTCGTTGATGATTATTTTCCTGATAGGTGGTGTCAGCATTTCAGCTCATATTTTAGATGGTTTTCAATACCCCGTTTCGGTCACGCTGACTTTCGTTTTAGCTTGCATGGCTGGGATGTTGATTGGTCGAAGTTTGATGCCTTTAGTTAAGAATAGTCAAATCCAAAAGGTTTTTGCCATAACTGTCATAAGCGTAGCATTTTATTTAATTTCTACAGTCATCATAACTTAATACAAGCAAGAGATTAGAGCCAAATTTAAAAACTGCATTTTAAAGACATGAATATTTAATCAGAGACCAGATTTCTAAAGATCGGAAGAGGTAAAGAGTAATGAAAACAGCAGAACAATTAATTTCAATGGCAAAAAACCGAATTCAAGAAGTGACGGTAGACGGCTTACTTAAAGCCATGAAAAACCATAAAACCATTCTGATTGATGTTCGGGAACCGGATGAATTTCAGGCGGCAGCGATAGACCGAGCCGTGAATTATCCTCGTGGTGTTTTAGAAATGAGAATTCACCAGCATCCTGTGGCGAGCCATCATTGCGATACCTTGCAAGCACTAGAATATCTTAAAGATCAGCCGATTTATTTGATTTGTGGGACGGGTGGCCGATCAGCTCTGGCTACAGATACTTTACAGAATATGGGATTTACTCAGGTGAAATCTGTTCAGGGTGGATTCCAAGCATGGCTAGAGCAGGGTTATCCAGTAGAGAAATAACTAGATTTCTATTTTAAGTCTAACTTAAGTTTATGGACATTCAAGTGAGAAAATCATGAAGTACAAAGAATTAACTCAAAATATTTCAGGCAGTTTAAAGACATTAGCGCAGGATTCTCCTGATTTAATGAAAAGTTTTAATCAATTGTCACAAGTTGCAATGCGAGATGGTGTTATTGATCCTAAAACAAAAGAACTGATTGCCTTAGCGATTGGTGTTGCAGCACGATGTGATGGATGTATCGGTTTTCATGTCAGAACCCTAGTCAAAATGGGAATGACATTGCAAGAATTAGAGGAAGTGCTTGGTGTTGCAGTTTATATGGGGGGCGGTCCTTCATTGATGTATGCCGCTAATGCATTGGAAGCATTTAAAGAATTCACAGCTTAATTTTTTCAATCATTGGGAAAAGATATGAATCAGCATTGGGATAATCTTTATTCGCAAACACAGGATCTGTATGGCATTTCGCCCAATCATTTTATTCAACAGATAGCAGATCAGATTCCAATTGTGGGAAAAACTCTTGCTATAGCAGAGGGTGAGGGGAGGAATATCCTGTATTTGGCTAATAAAGCGAAACAGCAAAATGATTCATTTTCAGCAGAAATATGGGATTACTCAAAAGTTGCTATGCAACACTTATCTACAAAAGCCCAGCAAGCTGGTTTTGAATTCACACTTAGAAATATTGATCTCAATGATGTCGAATGGCCAAGAGAGTGTTATCAAAATGTGATGTGTGTGTATGGGCATTTTGATGAAAATACTCAATTCAATGTTCTCACTGGGATACGTCAAGCATTGACAAACAATGGTTTATTGGAGAGCTTTATTCTAAAGAGCAGATTGATTATCAAACCGGTGGTCCGAAAGATATTAACTATTTGTACGATCCAATGTCGTTTCTTTCAGTATTTAAAAATGATCATCTTTATCATTTTTATGTGGGAGAACAAGAACGTCATGAAGGCAAGTTACATAACGGAAAATGTCATGTAGTTCAATTTGCAATTCAAGTGCAGAAATAGGGTCTAAAACGTTTCAAGCACGAGTATGGCTCACATGCTCATTTTATAAAAAAGAGAGGTTTATGATGTCAACACGTTTTAATAATAAAGTGGCTTTAGTTACAGGTGCAGGTTCGGGTATTGGGCGAAGTACAGCGCTGCTTCTTGCTCAACAAGGGGCAAAAGTTGTTGTTTCAGATATTAATCTTGATGCGGCTGAGAAAGTTGCAGCTGAAATTATAGCTGCTAGCGGCCATGCTGTTGCGAATAAAACTGATATACGCTGAATTATCAGGAGACTTTCCCTTGGGAGATTCTAGGCAGCCAACTTATAAAAGTCTTCGGCCATTTGATTTGGTGTCTTAAAACCCAAACCCTTTTGAATTCTTCGATGATTAT
>NZ_VPCH01000075.1:0-8760 GCF_013418285.1 Acinetobacter sp. YH12152 | reverse complement strand
AATTAATTTGATGGCTTCAGCTTTAAATTCTGTGGTGTAAGTCTTGTGTTTCTTGCTCATGGTAAACTCCTGATGAGTGTGTTTAGTTTACCAAGTTAAAACCTCCTGTTTTTTCAGCACACATCAAACTGAATAATTGAAGGTTGAGATATTTGTATTTTGTTGGCCTGAGTTTCTTTTAAAATCGTTTGATCTTTCTTCGATATCACGACAATTTTTGTCATTTTTCCCTCAGTGTTATTATGTAATAAACATTTAATAAATAATTAGTTAAGTACCTTATCAAATTGGTGCTGAACAGACAAACCCTAATATATAATTATTTATTGAGTAATTTTGGCATAAAAAAAGCCAATGTAATATATGAGTTGATTCGTATTACTAAGTATTGGGTGATCTTCTAGACTCATAAAAATATAAGGTTTAAAAAGACAACATATGCTAAAAGATAAGCTTCTAACTACCTAAAATGCTATTTTTACTAGGAGCACCACTCTTCCAGTCCCAGAATAATTACTCACACATTATAATTAAACGAAAAAGAACCGTATTATTTATTTCATTCATGAGAATTATCATGTTTCGAACACTGACTAAAATGGCTATTTCTTGAATGATAAAAATTAATATTCCATTCTTCATCCAATTGTCTAATGATATCCCCCTCTTCATTATCTACATTTTTAATTAATATCTTCGGGGGAATAATCTCTAACTGGCGACGATTTTGACAATAAATATATGACTGGGCTATTTTTTTCAGAAAAACCCATTCGTTTTTCTTCAAAATTTCATCATGATAAATTAAAAAATCAGCGATACTGAAATCTTTATAATGGATACTATAAAGTACATCATGCGAGGAGTAAGAACTATAACTTCCTTCCAATATAAGAATATTGCCAAAAATTTCTTGGGCCTTTTGCTTCAATTCTAAATTTATTGGGTGTTGGCTATCCGTTATTTTAATTTCCTCAGACTGCTGATTATTAGAAATATAGTCAAAAACTAAAAAAGAAGTAAGGATAAAAAATAATAATATCAAACGAAAATTAAATACAGATTTCAGTTTTAAAGCCCTTTATTTGAGAAACCCAACCATTAAAAGCCAATCTTTGGATTGGCTTTTAAACTTAAAGAATTAAAGCTTTGGATCACGCAACTGCACAAGACTCGAATTGGCTTTACTCAATGACTCCATCACTTTAGACATGACTGCAGGAACCAATGAGTCCGCAATTTGTGCTGCTTGTAAGCCTAACTTCTCACCAAGCGTTGGCTTTTTGCGGGTTTCAATCATATATACATCATGTTGTGGCATGAGACTTAACAGATATTCATCTGACGTTTGGAGCTTATCGACTAGATTAAGATCAATGGCATCTTGACCATACCAATGCTCACCTGTTGCAACTTTATCGACATTAAGCTGAGGACGGTATTTTTCAACAAAGTGTTTAAACAAGTTATGCGTTTGCTGCAACTCTTCTTCAAATTTGGCTTTACCTTCAGCCGTATTTTCACCAAACATAGTGACGGTACGTTTGAACTGACCTGCTGTATACAGTTCAAAATCGATATGTTTTTCTTTCAATAAACGGTTAAAGTTTGGCACTTGTGCAACCACGCCAATCGATCCCACAACTGCAAATGGAGCTGAAACTATTTCATTTGCAATGCAGGCCATCATATAGCCACCACTTGCAGCAACTTTATCCACGCAAATGGTTAAATTAAATCCAGCATCACGTAAACGTACCAATTGTGCAGCGGCCAGACCATAGCCATGCACCATCCCGCCTGGACTTTCTAAACGTAAAACCACGCGGTCACGTCCTGCTTTTGCTGTCGCTAAGATCAGGGTAATTTCTTCACGTAGACTCGTTACCGCAGATGCAGCGGTATCACCATTAAAATCGATTACATAAATTTTTTGGTTATTCTTTTTACGTGCGCGCGCTTCTTTTGATAATTGTTGGCTTAGTTGCAGCAGCTCAAGTTTAGATGCAGTCGTTTGCGCAATTTTTTTTCGTTGTTCATTAATACGTGCATTTAAATGGCTTACACGAATTTCCGCAGGCAACTTGGGATTATGAAATAGCATAAAATTGAAACTCATTTAATTCATATTTATGTTGTATAACATGTGGGTTGCATCACAAAAATTCAATCTATTTTTTGAAAATAATTCTCATTGAGCCAAATTGAGCATTTTATTTTTATCAAGACTTTTTGACCTAATTATTGACTTCATAAAAAAAGAGCCTTTCGGCTCTTTTTTAGACAGACTAGATTAGCCAAAACGCCCGGTAATATACGCTTCAGTCAATTGATGATCCGGTTGAGTAAAGACTTTTTCAGTGGAATTCACTTCAATCAAATCACCCAAATGGAAATATGCAGTACGGTCAGATACACGTGCTGCTTGTTGCATCGAGTGCGTCACAATCGCAATGGTATATTGCGCTGAAAGTTCAGTGATGAGTTCTTCTACTTTTGCAGTTGCAATCGGATCGAGTGCTGAACAAGGTTCATCCATTAAAATCACTTCAGGACTGACAGCAATGGTTCGCGCAATACATAGACGTTGCTGCTGACCACCTGAAAGTCCTGTACCCGGTTGGTTCAAACGGTCTTTCACTTCATCCCAAAGGCCTGCTTTACGCAGACTATTTTCAACAATTTCTTCCATATCGTATTTGTCACGCGCCAATCCATGCAGTTTAGGACCATAAGCGACATTGTCAAAAATTGACTTTGGAAATGGGTTTGGTTTTTGGAATACCATGCCAACTTGCGCACGCAGTAATACCACATCAAGATTTGGATCATAGATGTCTTGATTATCCATGAGCACTTGCCCTGTCACACGACAAGAATCAATCGTGTCATTCATACGGTTGAGCGTACGCAGGAAAGTTGACTTACCACAACCAGACGGTCCAATAAAGGCTATCACTTCATTTTCATAAATGTTCAGATCTATGCCTTTGATCGCTTCAGATTCGCCATAGTACACATGCACATCATTGGTACTGATTTTCACATTGCTCGATTTCGCATCTTTTTTCGCGCTAGATTGCGTATCGAATTGTGACACAAACGCAGTATTGGTTTGTTTTTGGCTGCCCTGAGCAGAGGTAAATTGTGTTTGTTCTGGATTCACGGACTTATCCTGATATAAGGAATTCTTTTCAGTTGTAACGACGCTATTCATATAATGCCCTCAATTACCAGCGTACTTCAAATTTCTTACGTAACCAGATCGCTAAACTGTTTAAGCCGATCATGAGAGCAAGAAGTACAATGATTGCTGCTGCGGTACGCCCTTCAAAGAAGTTACGTAGCTCGTTACCTTGCCAAAGGAAAATTTGTACAGGTAATGCAGTGGATTGATCTAAAGGAGTGGCTGGTACACTTGCCACAAAGGCACTCATACCAATCAATAATAATGGAGCAGTTTCACCTAAGGCTTGCGCAACACCAATAATGGCACCAGTTAAGATACCCGGCAATGCCAGTGGCAAGACATGGTGAAATACAGTTTGTAAACGTGATGCACCTAAACCTAATGCGGCTTGACGAATCGATGGCGGGACAGCTTTTAGTGAAGCACGTGTGGTAATAATGACCGTTGGTAGTGTCATCAAACTTAAGACTAAACCACCAACCACAGGTGCCGAAAGCGGCATGTGCATCCAACCAATAAAGATCGCAGCACCGAGCAAACCAAAGACAATCGAAGGAACCGCTGCTAGGTTGTTAATGTTGACTTCGACAACATCGGTAATCCAGTTTTTAGGTGCAAATTCTTCTAAGTAAATTGCGGATGCTACACCGATTGGAATCGAAATAATGATCACGATCAGCATCATGAAGAGTGAACCCATAAACGCCCCTGCTAAACCGGAAGTTGCAGGTGAGCTACGAGAGTCTGGATTTTTAAATATTTCAGTATTAAATGAGTTAGTAATCACACCGTCAGCTTTGAGTTTATCTGCGAGTTGGCGTACTTCTGGGCTCAATTGCTGCTGTTCATCAGGCAAGCTACGGTCAATATTACCCGCTAACCAGACATCGACATTGGCATCTGCAAGGATTTTTAAATCTTGTTTTTGACCGATCAATGAAGGATCTACCATAACCATGTCTCGTAAGCGATAAGCTTCTGAACTGGTATATAAACTGTTGAGATCATCACGTTGAGAGGCAATCGCTGGATCTTTTGCAATGATCCCATTCACAATCAGCGCATCCCAATCCACCATGCCCATTTCAGTTTGCCAAGCAATAAAACGCTCTTGGAACTGTGCAGGAGATTCACCTTCTTTTTGAACCGGTTTCGCTCCTACATTGACGATACTTGGATCAAAAAACACAGGCACCGTCATCGAGCTTTGCCAGAATGCTGGTAAGCCTTTGGCTAAAATACTGCCAAACAATAGCACGACGAACAATAAGCCAGTCACTACTGCACTAAAGCCCAAGACACGGAAGGTATTTTCTTTACGGTGTCTTTTCGCCAATGAGTTTTCAATGATTTTCTTACGTTTTTCACGAAGCTCTGCGGCTGCGTGTTGATCAAAATTTTGATCCATATTTGATGTATTCGTCGTACTCATTCGTATTGCTCACGGTATTTACGCACAATGTACAGTGCAACAATATTCAGACCTAAAGTAATCACAAACAGTGTTAAACCGAGTGCAAAAGCAACCAATGCTTGAGGACTCGCAAAGTCTGTATCACCTGTTAATTGGTTTACGATGGTAATAGTGACGGTAGACACCGCTTCGAGTGGGTTGATATGCAGTAAAGGACTGTTGCCTGCTGCAAGCACCACAATCATGGTTTCGCCAATCGCACGAGATGCTGCCAATAAGAATGCACCGATGATGCCCGGCAATGCAGCTGGAATCACTACTTGGCGAATGGTTTCTGATTTTGTAGCACCCAAACCGAGTGAACCGTCACGAAGCGCGCGAGGGACTTGGGTAATGATGTCGTCAGATAATGATGAAACGAATGGGATAATCATAATCCCCATCACAAAGCCTGCTGTTAAAGCACTGGTTGCATTAATATCGAGTCCGATATATGCACCGAGCTGTTTTGCAAAGGGTCCAATAATCATTAAGGCAAATACACCATAAACGATGGTTGGAATACCTGCGAGAACTTCAATAGCCGGTTTTGCCCAGGCGCGAAAACTTGGCTTGGCATATTCAGCTAAGTAAATGGCAATCATCAAACCAACAGGAACAGCAACCAATAGCGCAATACCACTGACCATGAGTGTGCCCCAAAGGAGTGGCAGCAAACCATAACTACCTTCGGCATTCCCTGATGTACTAAAACCGGGGTTCCATTCAGTGCCTAAGAAGAAATCTAGTGGACTGACAAAACTAAAGAAACGCATGGCTTCACTGAACATCGACATCACAATGCCAACTGTTGTCAGGATTGCGACACCCGAACACAGTGCCAATGCGATATTAATGACTTTTTCGACTTGGTTACGTGCACGATATTTTTCTGCGATGCGGCGTTTAGCCATGACTAAACCAATCAATGCCGCACAAATCACAACGGCCAATTTTGCATATGAGCCGATGTTTTCAATTTTCTTTAACTGTTCTGCTGCTGCAAGTTCATATGCAGCTGGCGTATCACTTACCCCAAAACCAGAAGCAATCGCTTGAACGCGGTCAACCATTACGCTCGTGCTTGCAGGATCTAAACTTAAACGAATATTTTCAGGGACATTATTTAAAATAACGTGTTGAAAAATACTCGGTTCAACCAAGTTCCAAACAATCAAGATTAAAAAAGCGGGAATCCCACACCATAAAGCGACCAAAACACCATAATAGCCCGGTCGTGAATGCAACATTGCTGAGTTATTGCCTTTACCTGCAAGTTTGCGACTTTTGGTCAGTCCAACTTGATAAGCGATTGCAATAATTGCGAGCAACACACCAATAAGTAGCAGATTCATGTAATCTCCACTGTTTTTTCAAAAGCCCTTCTTGAAAAAACTGTTTCTTTGCAAAAAGCCAATGGCAGGTCAATCCTGCCATTGGCTGTTTCAATCCAATTATTTAACTGCTTTACCCGCTTTAAAGTTTGCAAGAACTGCAGCGCGTTCTTTATCAGACATTGAAATTAAGCCTGCTTTTTCTAGCTTAGAACCTTTACCTGATACTTTTTTGCTAAGGAAGAATTCTGTGAACTCTTTTAAGCCTTTAATTGATTTTAAGTGCTCGCCTTTTACGTAGAAGAACAATGGACGAGATACTGGGTATGAACCATTTAAAATTGTCTTCTCAGACGGCGCTACATTATTCACTGTTGCTACACGTAGCTTGTCACGGTTTTGGTCATAGAAACCTAGACCGAATACACCTACAGCGTTAGGTGAAGTTTTTAAGCGTGCCAATGTTTCTGTATAATCGCCCGCGATTTCAATCACACGACCGTCTTTACGGAAAGTTGAACATGCTTTTTTCTGAGCATCTTTATCTAATTTTGCGAAAGCTTCATAAGTTTCACAGCCAGCATCGACCATTTTTTCTTGGAATACTTCACGTGTACCGTGGTTTGATGCAGGAATAACTAAAGTGATTGCTTCGTTTGGTAATGTTGGGTCGATTTGATTCCAACGTGTGTATGGGTTTGGAACCAATTTACCTTTTGATGGTAGTTCAGCAGCGAGTGCAGCAAATACGTGCTGTGGGCGAAGTTTGAATGCCGCTTTTTTCGCATTTGACGCAAATACGATACCGTCATATCCAACTTTAATTTCTAAGATTTGGTTAACGCCGGCTTTTTTACATGCAGCCAATTCAGTATCTTTAATTTTACGAGATGCGTTTGCAACGTCAATTGTGTTGTCACCTACACCATTACAGAATTGTTTCAAACCACCTGAAGTACCGCCTGAACCTACGACAGGTGCTTTAAATTGTGGGAATGTATTACCAAACTCTTCTGCAACAATACTTGCATAAGGCAGTACAGTTGAAGAACCAGCAATTTGGATCGTGTCACGAGCTGCATTTGCAGTTGTAGCGACTGTTGCCCCAGTAGTGAGTACCATAGCAAGTGCGATATGATTTAAGCGCATTCTCATCTCTCTTTATTGATGCATTTATTGGAGTACGCCACTTTTGTTTTTAAAGTCTTGTACTTTTTCGATATACGCATTTTGATTTTAGAGTATGACAGTTAGGTTACATCTTTATGACGCTTTTATGATAATTGATGATTGCACATTGATTTAAATATAATTCTTTATTTTTCAACATGTAATGAAATTTATCAAAGTATTGGTCTTATTTATTTCTACTTTGATATTCGTAAGAATTCATGTCCTTGTCATATTTTGTCTTATTTTCTTTTTTCAAATTCCCCTCTTTTTCTGAATGATGCACATTTGCATGTTCTATTTTTTATTTCCTCGTATTCCAATAATTGAAATTTCATTACATTTTTAGTTCGCTCAATATGCAAGTTTACATAAAAACAGAGCCTAAAATGACCAGTAAAGCCATTGCGACATTTAATCCGGACTTGCCTGTGCATATGACTTTTGAAGAACATGACTGGCACTTACTTGCAGAATTTTGGTATCCCATTGCACTCGCTCGAGACATTACAGAACAGCCTTATGGCACCATGCTTTTAGATATGCCGCTCGTCATTTATAAAATGGGAGAAGAACTGATTGTCGCTAAAGATGCCTGCCCTCACCGCGGCGTCCCACTCAGCTTAGGTAAAAATGATGGTCTAGGGATAGTCTGCCGCTATCATGGCTTACGCTTTGGTGAACACGGTCATTGCAACCGCATCCCTGCACATCCTGAGCACAAAATTTCACCTCGCTTTAACTTACGTACTTATGCCGCTGTTGAGCGCTATGGACTGATATGGTGTTCGCTCACTGCCACTAAAGATGCTGCGCCAAACATTCCAGTCATGCCATATTGGGATGAAGCCGAGTTTCAGCAATTGGTGTGCCCAACGGTCGATTTTCAATGTTTTGCAGGCCGGCAGCTTGAAGGCTTTATTGATGTTGCGCATTTTGCATGGGTACATCCCGATACCTTTGGCGACCCTGAAAATGTAGAAGTCCCTGACTATAAAACCATTGAGACTGAAACAGGATTTAATGCAGACTATTGGAGCAGTGTTGGGCGCTACCCGATTGGTTTAGAACAGCGCGGACAAGACGGCTTTCAATGGCTGCGCCATTTCGAAATTCATCTGCCGTTTACCGCAACGCTGACCATTCATTTTCCAAACAACAGCAAGCAAGTCATTATGAATGCGGCATCACCCATGACTGCCCGCTCGACACGCTTATTTGCGCCTATATGCCGCAATTATGACAAGGACTTGCCTGTGGAAGATGCTTATGACTTTAACCTGAAAATATTTGAGGAAGACCGCTTAGTCTCTGAATCACAAAAGCCTGAATATTTGCCTTTGGATTTAAGCATCGAAGCGCATTTTCCAGCGGACCGCAGTTCCAGCATGTACCGCAAATTATTGCGTAAAAAAGGTTTTAGTCCATTGTTTGCGGCATAACATCAATATCGTATTGCATTCACCTCACCCTAACCCTCTCCTACAAGGCATAGGTATCTACACAAATCCCAAGTTTTGGGTTAAATTGAAGAGCATGCTCTTCAATTTAATATCTCCCATCTTGATACACGTCTCGTCAGACGATACAACGCCCTCGTAAAGCTTAATATG